>JBBQCA010000044.1:0-18530 GCA_038318315.1 Burkholderiales bacterium
AGACGGCGCGAGCGACTGGCCTACCTTCGCCGAGAAGACCAAGAAGCTGCTCCAGCGCGACAAGGTCGCTGCCATCATCGGCTGCTACACATCGGCTTCGCGCAAGGCCGTGCTGCCGGCCCTCAATCAACTTCACGGGCTGCTCTACTACCCGACGTATTACGAAGGCCAGGAGATCGACAAGTCGGTGATCTACACCTCGCAGGAGGCGACGCAGTCGGTGATCGCCGCGATCGAGTGGATGGCCAAGCAACAAGGCAAGACCTTCTTCCTGGTGGGCTCGGACTACATCTATCCGCGCACCTGCAACAAGATCGCCAAGCCCACCATCGCGCGTGTGGGCGGCTCGGTGCTGGGCGAGGAATACGCGCCGCTGGGCCACACCGAGTTCTCGTCGATCATCAACAAGATCAAGTCCGCCAAGCCCGACTGGATCTACTCGACAGTGGTGGGCGGCAGCAACGTCGCCTTCTACAAGCAGCTGAAGGCGGCCGGTCTGGACGGCGCGAAACAGAAATTGCTTTCGACCGTCGTCTCGGAGAACGAGATCGACGGCATCGGGAAGGAAAACGCCGTCGGCTACTACGCCTGCATGGGCTATTTCCAGAGCCTGAAGAATCCCCAGAACGAAAAGTTCGTCAAGGCGATCAAGGCCAAGTACGGCCCGGATCGCGTCGTCGGCGATCCGATGGAGTGCGCCTACAACGCGGTCTATCTCTGGAAGATGGCCGCCGAGAAAGCCAAGTCCTTCGATGTCGACAAGGTGATCGCGGCCTCGTCGGGCCTCGCCTTCGACGCGCCGGAAGGTCAGATCCGCATTCATGCAACCAATCACCACGTCGCCAAGAAGGTGAGAGTGGGACGGGCCCGCCCTGACGGTCAATTCGACTTCGTGTACGAGTCCGGGATGATCGAGCCGAACCCGTTCCCGCCGCTGTGATGGTGTGAGCCCGGGCATTGCGAGGCTGGCACTCCGGCCTTGCGATGCCGCCTTCGAAGGTGCAACGGATATTGCGATGTCGATCGATATCTTCGCGATGCAGGTCTTCAACGGCCTGAGCCTGTTCACCATCCTGTTGCTGATGGCGCTCGGTCTGGCGATCGTGTTCGGCTTGATGGGCGTCATCAACATGGCCCATGGCGAGCTGATGGCGCTGGGCGCCTATGCCACCTATCTGACGGCACATTTCTTCGAGCGCCATCTGCCGTCGCTGATGACCTGGTATCTCTTCGCCGCAATCGTGGTCGCGTTCCTCGTCACCTTCGCGTTCGGGTACGTGCTCGAGCGCGGCTTCATACGATTCTTCTACAACCGACCGCTCGACACCTTGCTCGCAACCTGGGGCCTGAGCCTGATCCTGCAGCAGACCTACCGATCGGTATTCGGTGCGCAGGAAGTATCGGTGCCGCTCACGTCCTGGCTCACCGGCGCGTGGGAACCCACCGCGGGCATCCAGTTGCCGTTGAATCGCCTCTTCATCCTCGGCCTCACGCTTGCGGTCGCGTTCGGCGTCTATCTGATCCTGTTCAAGACGCGAGCGGGTCTGCGCGCCCGCGCCGTCACGCAGAACCGCGCGATGAGTTCGGCGGTGGGCATCGATACCAACCGGGTCGATGCGCTTACCTTCGCACTGGGCTCCGGGCTCGCGGGCATCGCCGGCGCGGTCTTCACGATGATCGGCTCGATCAACCCCGGATCGGGCCAGCTCTACATCGTCGATTCGTTCATCGTGGTCGTGTTCGGCGGCGTGACGAGCCTGCTCGGCACCGCAGTCTCGGCCTTTGCGATCGCGCAATCGCAAACCACGCTCGAGTACCTGATGAGCGGGTCGATGGCGAAGGTCTCGATCCTGTTGATCGTGATCGTCGTGCTGTATCTGCGCCCCAACGGCTTGTTCTCATCGAAGGTGCGAGCCTAGGATGAAACCGTCGATCGACCTTTCCTCCCCTTCCTCCGCTGAGGACGCTCGGCTGCCTCATGCGAGCGTGGGCGTGAACGGTGCCCATGCATTCATCGCCGCGCACGCCGAGCGCATGGCACATATCGCCGTCGCGGTCCTGTTGCTACTGGTGCTGCCGTTGACGCTCGAGCCGTTCTGGATCGGCGCGGTGGGTAAATATCTTGCATTCGCCTTCGTGGCTATAGGCATCGTGCTCGCGTGGGGCTATTGCGGCATCTTGAGTCTGGGCCAGGGCATCTTCTTCGGACTCGGGGGCTATGCGATGGCAATGTTCCTCAAGATCGAAGCATCAGCGCCCGAGCTGCCCGACTTCATGGTGTGGAGCAGCGTCGAGAAACTGCCGACGTGGTGGGAACCGTTCCACAGTTTTACGTTCACCATCGCCGCCATTCTCTTGGTGCCCGTGATCCTCGCGTTTCCATTTTCATACGCGATCTTTCGCAAGCGCGTGAGCGGCGTTTATTTCGCGATCGTCACGCTTTCGCTGGCGCTCGCGCTCACCGTGATGATCATCGGCCAGCAGGGCGAGACGGGTGGCGCCAACGGCATCACCGACTTCAAGACGCTGCTCGGTCTCGACATCATCGGCGACGGCGGCAAGCGCGTCCTCTACTTCATCGAGGTCGGCCTGTTGCTCGTCGTAATGGCCGCTGCCGCGTGGTTGCTTCACACGCGCTTCGGCAAGTTGATGATCGCGGTTCGCGACCGCGAAGACCGCGTGCGTTTCTCCGGCTACGACACGGCGATGATCAAGGCCTTCGTGTTCACCGTCGCGGCGATCCTGTCGTCGGTGGGCGGGGCAATGTTCACCTTGCAGGTCGGACTGATCACACCGAGCCTGATCGGCGTGGTTGCATCTATCGAGATGGTGATCTACGCGGCGATGGGCGGGCGCTTGTCGGTGCCGGGCGCGGTCATCGGCGCGCTACTCGTGGGCTTCATGAAGTCGTTTCTTTCCGAGCAGTTTCCCGAGATATGGCTGTTCTTCCTGGGCGGCATGTTCATTTTCGTCGTGGCCTTCATGCCTAACGGATTGGCCGGTGCAACCAGACGCCTCCTCAAGATCGCGAACTGAGTACTGGAACTTGACGCGGAGTTCCTGATGAATGCGGCAGCCCTCGATATGCCCGTAGACACCCTGCAGGCCGTGGAACGCACGGCGAGCGCCGACAAGATGCTCGCGATCGAGAATCTGACCGTGTCCTTCGACGGCTTCAAGGCGGTCGATGACCTGTCGATGGAGATCGACGAGCGCGAGCTGCGCGTGATCATCGGCCCGAACGGCGCAGGCAAGACCACTTTGCTCGACATGATCTGCGGCAAGACGCGGCCGACCTCGGGCAGCATCCGTTTCCGCGGCGTCGAGCTCACGAAGATGCCCGAGTACAAGATCGTGCGCAGCGGAGTGGGCCGCAAATTCCAGAACCCGTCGATCTACGAAGACCTCACCGTCGGCGAGAACCTCGAGCTCTCGATCCCGCAGGTTCACGGCGTGTGGGCCTCGATCCTGTTCAAACGCACGTCACAGGTCAAGGAGCGCATCGGCGCGATTGCAGAGCAGATCATGCTCGCCGACCAGTTGCGCACCAAGTCCGCCAGACTGTCGCATGGACAGAAGCAGTGGCTCGAGATCGGCATGTTGCTGATGCAGGATCCGCCGTTGATGTTGCTCGACGAGCCGGTTGCCGGGATGAGCGCGCGCGAGCGCGAGGCCACCGCCGAGCTGCTACAGAAGATCGCCCACGGCCGCGCGCTCGTCGTGATCGAGCACGACATGGGGTTCGTGCGCAGCATCGCGCATCGCGTGACCGTGCTGCACCAGGGCAGGGTGCTCGCCGAGGGTTCGATGGACACGGTGCAGACCGACCCGCGCGTGATCGACGTCTATCTGGGACATTGAGATGGACGGCGTGCTGACCTCATCACCCGGCGTTGCGCACGCGGATGTGCGCCCGACGCGCAGTGGGCTTGCCGACAGACAGGCATTGCTTACCGTGCGCGATCTCGACGTGCGCTACGGCGAAAGCCGTGTGATTCGCGGCGCGAGCTTCTCGGTCGCCAAAGGCGAGACCCTGGCGATCATGGGCCGCAACGGCATGGGCAAGACGACGCTGCTGAAAGCCTTGATCGGCATGCTGCCGCTGCGCGGCGGTTCGATCGAGCTCGACGGGACCGAGCTTGCCGGCATGCCCAGCCACCGCCGCGTCGCTGCGGGTTTCGGCTTCGTGCCTCAAGGCCGGATGGTCTTTTCGCACCTCACGGTTGAAGAGAACATCTTCACCGGCATGGAGAAGATCAGGCAGCCCGTCGTTCCGGACTGGATCTATCAGACCTTTCCCGTCCTCTTCGAGATGCGCGAGCGCAAGGGCGGCAATCTTTCGGGTGGCCAGCAGCAGCAACTCGCGATCGCGCGCGCACTGGTCGGCAACCCGAAACTGTTGATCCTCGACGAGCCGACCGAGGGCCTGCAGCCGTCGATCATCAAGGACATCGCGCGCACGCTCAACACGCTCAAGGCCGAGCGGGCGTTCTCGCTCCTGATCTCGGAACAGGTGTTGTCCTTCGCGATGGACGTTGCCGATCGATTCCTGATCATCGAGCGCGGCGAGTTCGTGCACGAGGCCGATCGCGCCGACGCCGAGACCGCGCGCATCAAGGCGTTCCTGACCATATAGCGACCCGGACAGGCCATGAGCAGACAAGCCGGTCGTAGTTGCCCGCTTCACTATCGTTATCGGCCCCAGGTCTTCGCCGGGCCCGCGTCGCTTCGCGCCGAGACGCTGTACGTCGTCGGCGGCATCTATGGCAATGGGCTTGCCCTGCGTCGGGTGCTCGAGATGAAACACGAAGAAGAGCAGCGTACCGGCGGCCGGGTCGATCTGTTTTTCAATGGCGACTTCAACTGGTTCGACTGCGATGCCGAGAGCTTCGTCGAAATCAACAAGACGCTCCTCGAGCACCACGCATCGTGCGGCAACGTCGAAGCCGAACTGAACGGGCCGGTCGATGAAAATGGTTGCGGGTGCAACTATCCGGACTACGTCGATGCGGCAGTGGTCGATCGCTCCAACGCGATCATGCAGCGCCTGCAGAGCACGGCGGCCGCATTCCCGGACCTGTGTGCACGCGTGGCCGCGCTGCCGAGGTTCCGCGGCGTCGAGATGGGCGGCCAGAAGATCGGCATCGTGCAGGGCGACGCGGAGTCGCTCGCCGGCTGGGGCTTCGCGTTCGAGGCCATGCCCGCGCTCTCCGGTGAGCCGGCCCCAGTATCGGAATATCGCCGTTCGTGCGAAACCATGGCCCGTATCTTTCGCGAGGCCGGCGTTGCGGCCTTTGCATCCACGCATAGCGGCCTGCCTTTCGTGCAGGACTTCGACGTCGACGGCCAGCGCCGTCTCGTCATCAACAACGGTGCGGCCGGCCTGCCGAACTTCGCGGGTTCGACGTGCGGCCTCACGCGTATCTCTTCACGCAGCCACGCGCCGACCGACAGTCTGTACGGCACGACGCTCGAGGGCCTGCGCTTCGATGCGCTTGCCATCCGCTACGACGCCGCCGCGTGGCTGAGGCGTTTCCTGACCCATTGGCCGGAGGGATCGACCGCGCACGCGGGCTATTTCGAGCGCATTACACGAGGCCCTGACTTCAGCATCGAGCAGGCCGTTCGGCTCGCTCGAATCGATCGCGACACGGACCGCAGGGCGGCCGCCCTCGCCTACTGATTTTCACCACCCAGCCACAAGCTTGTTCACCTTCGAGGAGCCGACATGCCGCAAACCGTCATCGCCATCGACCGCAGTAAGCCCGCGTCGAACCAGCCCGAACCGGTCATCGTGAATCGCTGGCACCCCGACACACCGATGTATGCGTCGGTCAAGCCGGGGAGCGAGTTCCGAATCGAATGCTTCCCCTGGGATGGCGGGCAGATCGGCAACAACGACAGCGCCAATGACATTCGCGATTGCAACCTGTTGCCCTGCCATCACCTTTCGGGAGCGGTCGCGATCGAGGGCGCGGAACCCGGCGACATCCTGGTCGTCGACATCCTCGACATCGGAGCGTTCCGCGATCAGGAGTGGGGCTACACCGGCATCTTTCCGACCGACAACGGCGCGAGCTTCCTCACCGATGTTTTCCCGATTCCGCGCAAGGCCGTCTGGGATTTCCACGGCATCTATGCGACGTCGCGTCACGTGCCGAACGTGCGTTTTGCAGGCATCACGCACCCCGGCATCGTTGGCTGCCTGCCGTCGGCGGAGTTGCTCAGGAAGTGGAACGAGCGCGAGCGTGCGCTGATTGCGACCAACCCCAATCGCGTCCCGCCGTTAGCCCTGCCTCCCGACCCCTCGGGCGTGATACTGGGCAGTCTCAAGGGAGAGAAGCTCAAAGCCGCCGCGGCTGAAGCGGCCCGCACGATTCCGCCGCGCGAGCACGGAGGCAACTGCGACATCAAGAATCTGTCGCGCGGCAGTCGCATGTATCTGCCGGTGTACGTAAAGGGCGGCGGGCTGGTAACCGGTGATTTCCACTTCTCCCAGGGCGATGGCGAGATCACGTTCTGCGGCGCGATCGAGATGGGCGGATGGATCGACTTCGGCGTCGACCTGATCAAGCGCGGCTGCGAAATGTACGGCATCACGCAGGCGATGTTCCAGCCCGGCCCGGTCGAGCCGAACTACTCGGAGTTCCTGGTCTTTGAAGGTATCTCGGTCGAAGACGACGGCACGCAGCGCTACAACGACGTGACGCTGGCCTATCGTCGCGCCTGCCTGCATGCGATCAATTACCTGAAGAACTTCGGCTACTCGGGCGAGCAGGTGTACACGATCCTGAGCACGGCGCCGGTCGAGGGGCGGGTCAGCGGCGTGGTCGACATTCCCAACGCCTGCGTGTCGCTCTACATCCCGACGGCGATCTTTGACTTCGACATTCGTCCGAATGCGGCTGGGCCGAAGCAATTCGTCACCCAGGGCAAGGATCTCGCGCGCGCGAGCTGAAGCATCACCACGAACACGGAGCGTTCATGCCTATCTACGACTATTTGTGCCCGACTTGCGGACCGTTCGAAGAACGACGACCGATGAGCGAATCGCAGCTCGCTGCAACATGCGCGCGCTGCGATGCGCAGGCCCCGCGCCTGCCGAGCGCGCCCAGCCTGAACCTGATGGCCAGCAACAACCGCATCGCCGAGACGCGTAATGAGAAGAGCGCGCACGAGCCGGACATCGTGCATCGAATGAAACCGCAGGGCGCGCATGCGCATGGGAAACATCACCACGTGCACACGCATGCGCCGCGCGCATCGCCGCGCCCGTGGATGCTCGGACACTGACGGACTCGCGTTATGAAGCCGTAGCGCCTTTGGTCATCGACCGCTGATTGGCGTGCCGGAGTCGAGAGCGATCTGGACGACCTGTTCGATCGCATCATCGGCGAGGCTGTCAATCACGATGCGATCGGGCGTCGAGCGCAGCCACGTGATCTGGCGTTTGGCGAGCTGGCGTGTCGCGGCGATAGCGCGCTCGCGCATCGTGGCGTGGTCGATGCGGCCTTCGAGAAGATCCCACGCCTGTCGATAACCGACGCAGCGCATCGAGGGCATGCGCTCGTGAAGGTCGTCGCGTGCGTGCAGGCGCGTGACTTCGTCGATCAGGCCCGCGGCCAGCATCGCGTCGAAGCGCGTCGCGATACGACTGTGCAACTCGACGCGATCGGAAGGTTCGAGAGCGATCGAGACGAAAGAACGCGCATCGAAAGCGCGTGACGCCGCGCCTCGCTGCAGGCTGGCCAAGGTTTGACCAGAGCTGCGCCATACCTCGAGTGCGCGCGAGATGCGTTGCGAGTCCAGAGGCGCGAGCCGCGCCGCGGTTCGCGGATCGACCTCGGCCAGTTGCCTGTGCATCGCGGCCCAGCCGTCGGCCGCCGCTTCACGTTCGATGTCCGCACGAATCGCAAGGTCGCCCGCCGGCATGTCGTCGAGCCCCTCGCGCAGCGCCTTGAAGTAGAGCATCGTGCCGCCGACCAGGACCGGAACGCGACCTCGTGCGCGTATGCCCGCGATCGCCGCGTCGGCATCGGCCACGAAGCGCGCTGCCGAATAAGTTTCGGCAGGATCGATCAGGTCGATCAGGTGATGTGGGACTGCCGCGCGCTCGGCGTCGCCGGGCTTGGCGGTGCCGATGTCCATGCCGCGATAGACCAGCGCCGAATCGACGCTGACGATCTCGATCGGCAGGTGTTGCGCCAGGGCCATCGCGGCCGCCGACTTGCCCGACGCGGTCGGACCCATCAGGCAGAGCAGCGACGCACGCGCCGCGGTCATCGTGCCGCATTCATCGTGCGTTCCAAGTCGAGCTCAACGTCCGCGCATGAAGAGCTTGTCGAGATCGGCGATAGCCCATTGCGTCCACGTCGGACGGCCGTGATTGCACTGGTCGGCGCGCTCGGTCGCCTCCATCTGACGAAGGAGCGCATTCATCTCGTCGATCGTGAGGCGTCGATTGGCCCGCACCGCGCGATGACACGCCATGGTCCCGAGCAATTCGTTGCGATGCTCGGTCAACACGCGCGACGCGCCGAAGGATTCGAGGTCGCGCAGCAGGTTGCGGGTGAGCGTCTCGATGTCGCCCGCATCGTCGTTGCCGGCAAGCAGCGCGGGCAGGGCGCGCACCACGAGCGTGGTGGGCGACAGCACGGCGATGTCGAAACCGAGCGACTTCAGGACCTCGCCGCTTTCCTCGACCGTGCCGACTTCGCGCGAATCGGCGCGCAAGGTGACCGGAATCAGCAGGCTCTGCACCGGCACCTCGCCCGCGTCGAGGCTGTTCTTCAATCGCTCGTAGAGGATGCGTTCGTGCGCCGCGTGCATGTCCACCAGCACCAGGCCGCGCGCGTTCTGCGCGAGGATGTAGATGCCGTGCAGTTGCGCGAGCGCATGGCCCAATCCCGACTCGTCCAGCGCTGCATCGGCACTCGACGAGGGGCGACGCTCGAATGGAGCGATCGGATCGAGCGATGAAAACGCACGATGGCCATCGGCGAACAGGCGGCCATAAGCCGCGAGCGGCTGCGCAATGGCGTGCGATGCGCCATCCGAGATGTCGCTCGACGACGTCCATGCGGTGTCGCGCGACCGGCGCGCATCTGCTGCGCCGTCATCGAACGCGGCCGCATGTTCGTGCGAACCCGCCTGCTCCGCGTTGCGCGCGAGGGCATCGCTGACACCATGAAACACGAACTGATGGATGCCCCGCGATTCGCGAAACCGCACCTCGATCTTCGACGGGTGCACGTTGACATCGACCATCGCTGGATCGAGCTCGAGCGCCAACGCATAGACCGGATGACGCTCGCCGTGCAGCACGTCGCGATAAGCCGAGCGCACCGCGTGATTGAGCAGCTTGTCGCGCACATAGCGGCCGTTGACGTAGAAGTATTGCGCGCTGGCCGAGGCGCGGCTCGCGCTCGGCAGACCGACGAAGCCGGTGAACGCTAGCGCGTTGCCCTCTGCCCCGCCGTGCCATGCGAGCGGCCGATGCGCGGCGGCGAACTCGTCGCCCAGCACCTGCATCACCCGATCGATCGGCGATGCCGCGTTGAGGTGCTCGACCACGCGCCCGTTGTGCGAGAGCGTGAACGCGATGTCGGGCCGCGCCAGCGCCGCGCGCCGGAAGGCTTCGATGCAATGACCGAGTTCGGTCTGCTCGGACTTCAGGAACTTGCGGCGCGCCGGAGTGGCGTAGTAGAGGTCGGCGACTTCGATCACGGTGCCCACGCCGCCCGACGCGGGTATCGGGCTGCGAGATGCGCTTGCCTCGTCGACATCGGACACGACCAGGCGCAACGCATGCGCGGCTTCACGCGTGCGGCTGGTCAGTGTCACGCGGGCGACCGATGCGATCGACGCCAGCGCCTCGCCGCGAAACCCCAGCGTCGCCACGCGTTCGAGATCGGCCAGGCTCGCGATCTTCGAGGTCGCGTGACGCGCCAGCGCGAGCGGCATCTCGTCGCCGGCGATGCCGCAGCCGTCGTCGGCGATCACGATGCGCCGCGCGCCGCCGCCATCGAGCTTGATGTCGATGCGCGTGGCGCCCGCATCGATCGCGTTCTCCAGCAACTCCTTGACCACCGACGCGGGCCGCTCGACCACCTCGCCGGCGGCGATCTGGCTGATCAAGGCGTCGGGCAGGGCGCGGATCGGCCGGTGCGCGGCGGCGCTCGTCGCCGTGGACAAGTCGGCTTGCGAGATCGGGGACGAGGCGGGAACGCTCATTCGGGGAGATTCGAGAGGGCAGAGGCTGAAGCGCGGTCGCAAATTATAGGCCGCCGCTCGTGTACCATCGCCGGCCTGTTCGATCTTCAATCACGCCTCAAATCGCGCGTCTAGTCGGGACTACCGCTTGGATCTGCTTCTTCAAATCGTCGATTTCGTCCTGCATCTCGACGTTCACCTCACCGACCTGGTCGCGCAATACGGCGTCCTGATCTATCTGATCCTGTTCGCGATCGTGTTCGCGGAAACGGGCCTGGTCGTCACGCCCTTCCTGCCGGGTGACTCGCTGCTGTTCACGGCGGGCGCGCTCGCCGCGGTGGGCAGCATGGACCCGTGGCTGCTCTTCATCGTGCTCAGCGTCGCCGCGATCCTCGGCAACACGTCCAACTACTGGATCGGCCGCTACTTCGGCCCCCGCGTGTTCCAGTGGGAGAACTCGCGCTGGTTCAATCGCCGCGCGCTCGACGAAGCGCATGCCTTCTACGAAAAATACGGACCGATCGCGCTGACGCTCGCGCGTTTCCTGCCGATCGTGCGCACCTTCGCGCCCTTCGTCGCGGGCGTGGGCGCGATGAAGCACTCGACCTTTCAGCTCTACAGCGCGCTGGGCGGGGTATTGTGGGTCGCGTGCTTCGTCGCCCTGGGCTTCTTCTTCGGCAACATTCCCTTCGTCAAGACGCATCTCGTGTTCATCATGCTCGGCGTGATCGTGATCTCGCTGTTGCCGCTGGCCTGGGCCGCCTTGGCCAGGAAGCGCGCGGGCAACGCGGCTCGCTGATCGGGCATCGAAGGGAGCGCGGGGCCATGGCCTACGCCGTCAAGGAAATCTTCTACACATTGCAGGGCGAGGGCGCCAACGCCGGCCGCCCCGCCGTATTCTGCCGCTTTGCCGGTTGCAACCTGTGGAGCGGTCGCGAGGCCGATCGCGCGGGTGCGGTCTGCACGTTTTGCGACACCGACTTCGTCGGAACCGACGGTCTGGGCGGCGGCAAATTCGCGAACGCAGAGGCGTTGGCCGATGCGGTCGCGTCGTACTGGCCGGTCGAGGGGCTTGCAATACACGCAGGCGATCGCTTCGTCGTCTGCACCGGAGGCGAGCCGGCCTTGCAGCTCGATGCCGCATTGATCGATGCCCTGCATGCGCGTGACTTCGCGATCGCGATCGAAACCAACGGCACGCTGCCGCTGCCCGAAGGCATCGACTGGACCTGCGTGAGTCCGAAATCCGATGCGCCGCTGGTGGTGACGTCGGGCGACGAACTCAAGCTGGTCTATCCGCAGGCGCGCGCGATGCCCGAGCGCTTCGCGAATCTCGATTTCGACCACTTCCTGATTCAGCCGATGGATGGGCTCGCGAGCGGCCTGGATCAGTTGACAACGCGTTCAACCAACACCGAGCGCGCCGTAGAATATTGCCTCACGCATCCGCGGTGGCGACTGTCGATGCAGACTCACAAGTTGCTCGGCATTCGCTGAAGCGCTTCTCTCATGACCGAGCTCACCTACGAATTCTGGTTCGACGCGGCCCACCAGTTCCGCCACATGCCGGTCGGGCACAAGTACCGCGGGCTGCACGGTCACTCGTTTCGCGTCGAGATCGCGGTGCGCGGCACGCCCGATCCGCAAAGTGGCTTCATCGTCGACTTCGCCCAGCTCGAAGCGGCTGGCGAAAGCATTCGCGAGCGCCTCGACCATCGTTTCCTCAACGAGATCGTCGGCCTCGAGACGCCCAGCCTGGAACACATCTCGCGTTTCATCTGGGATGCCTTGAAGCCGCGCTTCGCGGGATTGACGCGCGTCGCGATCCGACGCGATTCGCATCGGCAGGGCTGTGTGTACACCGGCGAAGAAGTCGACTCGCGGCGCGCGCACGACCTCGCGACGGCCGACGTCGTACGCGCATGACGGACGAGCCGAAGCCGCAGATGCTTGATGGCTCGATGCTTGAAGCCTCAAGCATCCCGGCGCCTGCCGAACCCTCGTGGACGCTCGACACGCTGGTCGCGCGCCTGATCGCCGCGCGTCGCGGCGGTGCGCGCGTGACCGCGGAACGCATACTTTCCGCGATCAAGAATTCGGACGCCGCCTACCAAGTGCAGGCGCGCGTCGATGCCGCGCTGTGGCCCGAGGCGCCGGCGACCGTGTGGAAGGCGGGCGCAGATTCACGCGACAGCCTGCCGACTGCCGCGCCGATCGCGCCCGCTCTGGTGTATGCGAGTTCCGCGGCGAGTCCCGCGGCGATCGCCGCCGCCTCGTTCACGACGCGCATCGTCGAGGCCGAGATCGCCTATCGCTTCGGCGAAGACCTGCCGCCGCGTGCGACGTCGTACACGATGGACGAAGTGGCCGAGGCGATCGCCGCGATGCACGTCGCCCTCGAGATCGTCGATCCACGCATCGCGGACTTCGCAACCGCATCCCCGCTCGCCAAGCTCGCCGATCACCTGGTCAACGGCGCGTTCGTGTTGGGCGATGGCATCAGCAACTGGCGACGCGTCGATCTGCGCAAGCAGAAGGCGACGCTGGCGCTCGACGGCAAGGTGCACGAGGCGGTCACGGGCTCGCACAGCCTGGGCAATCCGGCGGTGCTGCTGCCGTGGTTCGTCGCGCACCTCGGGCGCTTGCCGACTTGGGACGCGGAAGGCCGCGGAGGTCCGCCGCGCGGCGTGAAGGCGGGCGATGTCGTGACGACGGGTTCGTGGACCAAGGTCGTCGAGGCGCGCGCGAAGCAGCGCGTGGACGTGACGTTCGTCGATATCGGAACGGCGACGGTGACGTTCGTCGTTTGAATCTTCGGCGGTCGAAGCTCGGCGCAGGCCGCTAGCTCATGCGGCCAGACGTTTCCAGCAAGGTCCTTCTCGCCACCGCGTAGCAGTCGTCGACGTGCTGATTGCCCAGCATCTTCATCGCGCCGAAGCTGATCGACGCCGACAGCGCCTGACCCAGCAGCGGCACGAACTTCACGATGCCTTTGGTGGTGACGCGCACGCCCAGCTTCATCAGCAGCTTGATGACCAGCTCGCGCGTGACCAGCCGGCCGACCAGGCTCGCGCCCAGTGCGGTGATGAACATCATCACGACGCTCTTGGTGTCGGTGTCGAGCGTGTCGATCTGCGCGGGCGTGAGGCCGAACTCCTCGTTGATCTTCGGCAGCAGCCTGATCAGGATCGCGACGTCGGCGCCGATGTCGAGGCCCGGAAGCGGCACCACCGCGGCGCCGGCCGAGACAGTCGCGCGACGCGTGACCAGAGTGCGACATCGATCGCGAATCGCGTCGAGGCGCTGCAGAGCGTCCTGCATCGACACTTCGGATGCTTGCTGCGCGACCAGCGGACTCGCGCGCGTCGGCGCAAGACGCGGGTCTTCGGTGCGCCGCGCATCGCGCACGCGTCGCACCGCATCCCAGAAGGATTTCGCGAGTTCCGCTTTCATGCGCGGGCCATCGTCGCTCAAGTCGTCAAGCGCGTCTTCGCCAGCGGCGGATTCTTCGCGAAATATTTGCGGATGCCCTTGACGATCGCGTCGGCGAGACGATCCTGATAGGCATCGTCGTTGAGGCGCTTCTCTTCATCGGGGTTACTGATGAACGCGGTCTCGATCAGGATGCTGGGAATGTCGGGCGCCTTCAACACTGCGAAGCCGGCCTGCTCGACTTCGCCGCGATGCAGGCGGTTGACGCCGCCGATTTCGCGCAGTACCGCGTTGCCCAGCTTCAGGCTGTCGTTGATCTGCGCGGTCGTCGAGAGGTCGAGCAGCACCCCTGCGAGTTGTCGATCATGCGACGCGAGGTTCACGCCGCCGATCAGATCGGCCGAGTTCTCCTTGTTGGCAAGCCAGCGCGCCGCCGTCGAGGACGCGCCGCGTTCGGACAGCGCGAACACCGACGAGCCATGGGCATCGGGCGAGACGAAGGCATCGGCGTGGATCGATACGAACAGATCGGCCTGCACGCGCCTGGCCTTCTGCACGCGCACGTTGAGCGGCACGAAGAAGTCGGCGTCGCGCGTGAGCATGCAGCGCACGTTGGGCTCGGCGTCGAGCTTGGCGCGCAGGCGCTTGGCGATCTCGAGCACGACGTTCTTTTCGTGGCTGCCGCCCTGGCCGACCGCACCGGGGTCTTCGCCGCCGTGTCCGGGGTCGAGCGCGATCGTGATGATGCGCGCCACCGCGGGCGGCTTTCTTGTGAAGGCATCGCCGCGATCGGGGCGCCCGCTCTTCGCACTGACGCTGTCGATGCCTGGCTCGTCCTGTGCGCCCGCCTTCTGCAACGGCTTGACCCCGGGATCGACCCGCGCATCGGCTATGAACTCGGGCGGACCGTCGCGCTTGATCAGGATCTCGCCGTCGGGCCTGTCGAGAAACGCGAGCAGCGGATCGTCGGGCTGATTCGGATAGAGATCGAAGACCAGGCGATAGCGGTAGTCGCCGGCCGGAGTGAGGTTGAAGACCTGCGGATTCACGCGGCCCTTCAGGTCGAGCACGATGCGAACCACCCCGGGCCGGTTCTGCCCGACGCGCACCTGGCGGATGTAGGGGTCGTTGGGCTGGATCTTCGCGACCAGGTCGCGCAGGGCCGTGTCGAGTTGCAGACCTTCGATGTCGACCACCAGACGATCGGGCGTATCGACCACGAAGTGCGTGGCCTTGAGCGCGGTGTCGCTCTCGATCGTCACGCGGCTGTAGTCGCTCGCGGGCCAGACGCGTACGCCGACGATGCCCGATGCGTATGCAGACTCGGTGAACACCACGGCCAGCGACAACAGCGCGGGCAGGCGCGTCGCGCCGACCAGGCCGCTCTTCAATCCTGCCTTGAGGAGGCGTCGACGGCCGCGTTCGACATCGGCGACGGGGACGACGGCGCGGGGAGCTCGATGCGACTCAGCCATGCCGCACCTCGTTCGCTCTCCGCGGCGACGGTCGCGACGCGGCCTTCACCGCGCGTCTCGAGCATGACGTGCAGGTCCGGCGCGGGCAGCAGACTGCCGGCGTCAGAGGAAGCTCGTTCGGGCCATTCGACCAGGCGCAATGCCGCATCGGAGAAGTAGTCTCGAAAACCCGCGTCTTCCCATTCATGTGGATTTTCGAATCTATAAAAATCAAAGTGATAACAGTATAAGTTCACGCGTTGTCGAGATGCTATGGCTTTCGGCATTTCGACCACATAAGGCTCGACCAGCGTGTAGGTCGGACTCTTGATGCGATCGGTGACGCCGAGGTGCTTGAGGAGGGCGCGAACCAGCGTGGTCTTGCCCGCGCCGAGCGCGCCCGAGAGATGGATCGTGACGCCGCCGTCACCGGTTGTTGGTGCCATGAAGATCTCGACCACGAGCTTGCCGAGAGCAATCCCGAGCGCGTGGGTCGCGGCCTCGTCGGGCAGGACGCATAGCATGCGGCCGTGCGGGAAGGGCGATGGGGACCGTGGGGACCAGGTCATACAATCGTTGCGTGATGATGAGATCGAAGCCAGAGGACGTTCAGCACGAATCGATGCATTGCGCGACGCACGACGCGACGCATGACGCGATCGACGCCGCGCAGGCACACGCGCTTGTGCAATCGATCAAGCGATGGGGCCGGGAACTCGGGTTCTTCGACGTCGCGATCTGCGATGCGCTGCCGCGGGACGACGTTGCGACCGAGGTCGCGCAGCGGACCGAGGAACGTCTGCGCGACTGGCTGGCCCAGGGCTTTCACGGGACGATGGATTATATGGCCCGACACGGCATGCGCCGCGCGCGCCCGAGCGAACTGGTGCCCGGAACCGTGTCCGTGATCACGGTGCGGATGGATTACTTGCCTCGGGCAAGTAGTATCGACGGAAAGGAAGAAAGCGACGTCGAGGAGCCCTCGGCCAACTGGGTCGATGCCTCGTGGAATGTCCTTCACGATCCGCGGCGCGCCAACGTCTCGCGCTACGCGCATGGGCGCGACTATCACAAGGTCTTGCGCGCGCGGCTGCAGCGCCTGGCCGATCGCATCGCCGATGCCATCGGTCCCTTCGGACATCGCGTCTTCACCGATTCGGCGCCGGTGATGGAGGTCGAACTCGCGCAGCGCGCCGGACTGGGCTGGCGCGGCAAGCACACGCTGCTGTTGTCGCGCACCGGCGGGTCGATGTTCTTCCTCGGCGAATTGTTCGTCGATGTGCCGCTGCCCGCCGATGCGCCAGCGTCGGACCATTGCGGGCGCTGTACGCGCTGCATCGACATCTGCCCGACCCGCGCGATCATCGCGCCGCACGTGCTCGATGCGCGCCGCTGCATCGCCTATCTCACGATCGAACTCGAGGGCCCGATTCCCGAAGAGTATCGGTCGCTGATCGGCAATCGCATCTATGGCTGCGACGATTGCCAACTGGTCTGTCCGTGGAACAAGTTCGCGCAGCGCTCGATCCTGCCGGACTTCGATGCGCGGCCGCTTGCGCATGGCACGCTGATCGATGTGTTCGCGTGGAGCGAGGACCAGTTTCTGGCGCACACCGAAGGCACGGCGATCCGGCGCATCGGGCACGAGCGCTGGTTGCGCAACGTGGCCGTCGCGCTCGGCAATGCCCTGGCGTCGGACGATGCGGCGATCGGCATCGACGATCGCGTCGCGGTTCGCGCGGCGCTCGAGACGCGGCGCGACGATCCTTCGGCCCTGGTTCGCGAGCACGTCGCATGGTCGCTCGCGCAACGACCCGCATCGACGCCGGTTAGCGCGCTGCGATGATCCACAGCGGCAGCGTGACCACCGACAACACCGTCCCCGCCGAAATCAGGAACGCGACGATCGCGCCGTTGCCGCCCATGCGCGCCGCGAGGATGTAGGCGGACGAAGCCGTCGGCAATGCCGCGAACAGCACGGCGATCTCCCGCTGCAAGGGCGGCACGTCCCACTGACGCGCGACCAGCAACGCCACCAGCGGCGCAGCGAGCAACTTGACCGCGAGCCACCAGGCCAGCGTGGGTTTTTCGACGATCGTTCCCGCAAGCCGCAACCCCGCGCCGACCGCGATCAGGCCGAGCGCGATCGACGCGCTGCCCAATCGTTGCAGCGTCGCCATGACGAACTCGGGCAGTTGCAGTCCGGCTAGGTTCATGCCGAGCCCGCAGACCGTCGCGATGATCAGCGGGTTGCGCGCCATCTCGCGCAGGATGTTCGACTGTTGATGCCGCGCGAGCGCGAACACCGCGGCCGCATTGGCGATCGGCACCGCGATGCCGATCGCGAGGGCCATCAGCGCGATGCCCTCGCTGCCCGCGAGTCGACCCGCGAGCGCGAGCGCCACATAGGAATTGAAGCGAAACGCGCATTGCACGCCTGATGCGAACACCAGCGGCGCGGGCTTGAAGAGCGGCCGGGCGAGCCAGCCCAGCACGATGCCGGTCACGACCGCTGCGAGGCAGGCGGCTATCAGTCCCGCCGTCGATCCGAAGTCGAGCTTCGCGGTCGCGGTCGCATTGAACAACAGCGACGGAAACAGGACGAAATAGACCATGCGCTCGAGCCCGGTCCAGAAGGCGAGTTCGAAACGCGCGTATCGTTTCAACAGCGCGCCGAGAAGGATCAGCGCGAAATCGGGAAACAGCAGCAGGGCGACAGACAAGGGATGACGATGGGTTCAGGAGATGACGGCACTGGAATCAAGCACGGCGGGAAGCACCGCGCGCCGCGCACTTTGACGGTATGCGACGCGTTGGGCAAGTCGCTCCTGGTGGCGCTGCTCGTTGCCATGTCGATGATGGGTGGTGCGCAAGGGGCCACCGTCGAGCGCGAAGGCATGCGCTATGAAGACACCGTCCGCGTCGGCAACACCAGGCTCGTCCTGAACGGCCTCGGCGTGCGTGCGGTCGCGTGGATCAAGGGCTACGTCGCGGGCCTCTATCTTTCGCAGAAGGAAGGCGAGGCCGAGCAGGTCTACGCGTTGCAAGGACCCAAGCGCATCGCCGTCAAGATGCTGCTCGACGTGGACTCGGCGCTGCTGGCCAAGACCTTCAGCGACGGCATCCGCAAGAACTATCGCGACGACGAGCTCGAAGCCCTGCGCCCGCGCATGGAGACCTTCGATGCGCAGGTCCGCGCGATCGGCGGCCTGAAAAAGGGCGACACGATCGATCTCGACTACCAGCCCGCCAGCGGCACGCGCATCCTCGTGAACGGCAAGCCGCGCGGCAACGCGATCGCCGGCGACGACTTCTACGTCGCGCTGCTCAAGATGTTCATCGGCGAGCGCGCGATCGACAAGAATCTGCGCGCGGCGTTATTGGGGCAGGGGCGGTGAGGCGGCTCAAGCAGCCACAAGAAGATTGACGAGG
>JBBQCA010000045.1:0-18234 GCA_038318315.1 Burkholderiales bacterium
AAGGCAGCGAGCGGCGAGCCCGCGACCACGCTCTTCGGCTATGGCGAGATCAACTACAACCGGCCGCGCAACAACGCGGGCGATGCGCAACTCGACGTGCGCCGCGCGGTGCTGGGCCTGGCTCATCGCTTCACCGACCAGACGCGCATGAACATGGAGATCGAGATCGAGCATGCGATCGCGTCGAGCACGGACAGCGGCGAAGTCGAGATCGAGCAGCTCTACATCGCGCATCAGGTCACGGCCGAAATCGGACTGCAGGCCGGCCTCTTCCTGATTCCGGCCGGGCTCATCAACCGCAATCACGAGCCCACCGCGTACTACGGCGTCGAGCGGAACTTCGTCGAGACCGCGATCATTCCGTCGACCTGGCGCGAAGTCGGCGTAGGCATCGTTGGAACACCGACCAGTGGATTCGCGCGTGGCCTCGAATGGAACATCGGCGTCACCAGCGGCTTCGATCTCAACAAGTGGGACTCGACCTCGGCCGATGGGCGCGAATCGCCGCTGGGCAGCATTCATCAGGAGGGACAGAAGGCGCGCGCGCGCAACCTGTCCAACTACGTCGCGCTCGACTACAAGGGCATCCCTTCGCTGCTCGTCGGCGCATCGGTCTTCAGCGGCCGCGTCGGTCACGGCCAGGCCGAATTCGCCGCGCGCAACGCGCGCGTGACCCTGTGGGACGGCCACGTGCGCTGGACGCCGGGACGCTGGGAGCTCTCGGCCGTCTATGCCAAGGGCATGATCACCGGCGCGCGCGATCTGAACCTCACCGTCGCCGGCAACCCGACGCCGGTGCCTCGGGAGTTCTTCGGGTGGTATGTACAGAGTGCCTATACGCTGTGGAGCAACGGCGAGTCGTCGGTGTCGCCGTTCGCGCGCTATGAACGATTCAACACCGCGGCTAAGCTCGACGAACTGCCGCCCGGTCTGGGCTTCGATCCGACGCCCACCGAGCGCGTGGCCACCGTCGGGCTTACCTATCGACTCAATCCCAGCGTGGTCTTCAAGGCCGACTACCAGAAGTTCAAGGTCGATCCATCGCGCGACCGCTACAACGTCGGCCTCGGGTATGCGTTTTAGCCGCGCGTTCCAACCTCGCGTATTGATCACGCGTTCCTATCGCACGATCGATATCGCCGCTTCATGTCCAACCGATTCCTGATCGCCTCGTTTCCCCTGGCCGGCATCGCGGTCGCCGCCGCGAGCAATGCGTTCGCAGTCGAGTACCTGACGGTCGAAGCCGCGCAGCGATTGATGTTTCCTTCGGCTTCGAGCTATGTGCTCGAACGGCCCGGGTTCACGCCCGAACAATTGCGCGCCATCGATGCGAGCACGCATGCCTCGAGCCAGGCGCGGCAGTTCCTGATCTTTCGCGCCCAGGCCGATCAGGCCTTGCTCGGCCGCCTCTACGTGGACGAAGTGATCGGCAAGTCCGAACTGATCACCTATGCGGTCGCAATCGCGGCCGACGGCGCGGTCAAGCAGGTCGAGATCCTCGCGTATCGCGAGTCGCACGGCTACGAGGTGCGCGACCCGCGCTGGCGCGCCCAGTTCGCCGGCACGCGCGCGTCGTCGCCGGTGATGGCGGGCGACGACATATCCAACATCAGCGGAGCCACGCTGTCGTCGCGGCACGTGACCGACGGCGTGCGCCGCATCCTCGCGCTCGACGCGCTGATTCGACGCGGCGGCACGTGATGCGTACAGCGATACGCCATGCGATTCGACCCGTGTTGCGTCGATCGCAGCCATGGCTCGGCACGCGCGTCGAGATCAGCGCGCGCCATGACGACGTCGACATCGCGAACCGCGCGATCGACGCGGGCTTTGCCGCCGTCGCGCACGTGCACCGCGCGATGGGTCCGCAACTTGCAGGCAGCGATGTGTACCGCATCAATCGCGCGGCGGTGAACGAGCCAGTGCGCGTATGCCGATCCACGTGGCAGGTCCTCTGCATCGCGGCCGACTTGCACGACTGCTCCGATGGCCTCTTCGATTGCGCGATCGTTGCCGGCCACGCCAAGGCGTCGCAGCGCGATCTCGAACTCACGCGACGGCACGAAGTCGTCAAGCGGCGGCCCCTCGGCATCGACCTCGGCGGCATCGCGAAAGGCTACGCGGTCGATGCCGCGCTAGCCGCGCTGCGCGATGCAGGCGTCGCCGGCGGATGCGTGAATGCCGGCGGCGACATCGCGGCATTCGGCGACGAGCCCTTTGCCGTGGATGTGCGCGATCCGCTAGCCCCGGGCATTCGTCATCGCCTCGTCGAGCTCCGGGATTTCGCCGTCGCCACGTCGTCGATCGAAGAGAGCAATGCCTTGTTCGCCGGCCCTCACGCGCACCAGGTCGATCGCGAGGCTTTCGATCGCGGCGCCTCGATCTGCGTGCTCGCACCGCGCTGCGTGTTCGCCGATGCGCTCACCAAGGTCGTGGCCCTGAGCGGCACCGCCAATCATCCCTTGCTGGCGCGCTGCGGGGCGAACGCCATCGTTCTTCGCTCACATCGTGCATAGGCCCCGCCCCTCGATCGACGCGATCCGCCTGCGGAGTTGGCATCGCTGGCTCACTTATCTATCGACGGGCTTGCTGATCGTCACGGGCCTCGCGTGGCTCGCGCTCGATGCCCTCGCGCGCGCGCGCACCGACATCGTCGGTCCCCATCCGCTGGCGCATCCGCTCCTCGCCGCGCACGGCGCGGTCGCGATGGTCGGGTCGATCGCGTATGGCGGCATCGTCGCCGCGCACGTGCCGCGCGCGTGGGCCGTGAAGCGCAATCGATGGACCGGTTGCCTGGTCGCGAGCGTGGTCGCGATATCGATGGTCACCGCGTGGCTCCTGTATTACGCGAGCTCGGAAGACGTACACGCGATCGCCAGCCTGTACCACTGGATCGTGGGGATTGCAGTCGCGCTGGTGTTGCCGCTTCATGTCGTGATGGGGCGGCGCGCGCGGCGCTTCGAGTCGAAGGCATCGACGGCATTTCCCGCCGATTGACCCGAACCCGGCGCACATCGCGGGGCTACTTGCTTCGCAGCGGCTAAGATTGCGCGCCATGTGCCGAACCACCACCTAGGCCCGCATGCGCGGCCAACGCAAAGACGACAAGGCCTCGGGCGAATCCGCGCCGTGGTGGAAGAAGCTCGGCCCTGGCCTGATCACAGGCGCGGCCGACGACGACCCGAGCGGCATCGCGACCTATTCGCAAGGCGGGGCGCAGTTCGGCTACAACGTGTTGTGGTCGGTGGTCCTGACGTTTCCGCTGATGGTGGGCATACAACTGGCGAGCGCGCGCATCGGTCGCGTGACCGGCAAGGGTCTCGCCGAAAACTTCCGGCTGCTCTGCCCGGCGTGGGTGGTTGCATTGCTGGTCGGCCTGCTCACGCTCGCGAACGTCATCAACCTCGGCGCCGACCTCAACGCAATGGGCGACGTTGCCGCGCTCGTACTGGGCGGCAAGCAGGTCTGGTACGCCGCGGGCTTCGGCGTGTTGTCGATCGTCGCGCTGATCCGCGTGCCGTATCGACGCTATGTCACGGTGCTCAAGTGGCTCACGCTGGCGCTGCTCGCCTATGTCGGGGTCGCGTTCACCGTGCGCCTCGACTGGCCCGACGTGTTGCGCTCGGCCGTGTGGCCGCACGTGACCTGGTCGAAGGATTACGCGACCACCATCGTCGCGATCCTCGGTACCACCATCAGCCCCTATCTGTTCTTCTGGCAAGCCGCCGAGGAGGTCGAAGAAATCAGGCGCGTGCGCGCCGACAAGCCCTTGTGGCTGGCCCCCGCCCAGGCGCACGCGCAGTTCCGCCGCCTCAAGATCGACACCATGGTCGGGATGGGCTTCTCGAACGCGATCGCCTTCTTCATGATCGTGGCGACCGCGGCCACCCTGCACGTTCATGGCATCACCGCTATCGCCACGACGACGCAGGCCGCCGAAGCCTTGCGCCCGATCGCCGGCGAGGCGGGCTTCTTCCTGTTCGCGCTGGGCATCATCGGCACGGGCCTGCTCGCGGTGCCGGTGCTCGGCGGCTCGGCCGCCTACGCGATCGCCAGCCTGTTCGGCTGGCGCATGGGACTCGACCGATCCTTCGGGCGCGCCAGGGCCTTCTACCTCGTGATCGCGGCGGCGATTCTGCTGGGCATCGCCATCAGCGCCGCCCATCTCGATGCGATGCGTACGCTCTACTGGTCGGCGGTGATCAATGCGCTGATCTCGGTGCCGATCATGGTCGTGCTGATGATGGTGGCGTCCAGCAGGAAGGTGATGGGCGATTTCACGCTGTCGACGCGCGGGAAATTCCTGGGCTGGGCGGCGACCCTCGCGATGGCCTGCGCGACCGGTGTGATGGGATGGAGCTTCGTGGCCGGCTGACGGCCCCGAGGCGTCTTTCGAAATTGCTAAGATCGATCTTATAATCTCGACGTGCCTGTTTCTCCATCCAGAGCGGCCCATGCCGCGATCCGCCTGCGCTCCACGGTCTCGCACCTGACGCGACAGTTGCGCGCGCATTCCTCCGCACTATCGGCGCCCGAAGGGCCGGGCGCAGCCAAGCTCGGCGTGCTCGGGCAGCTTTTTCGCATCGGGCCGTTGACGCCTACCCAGCTTGCGCTGTGCGAAAGAGTCAGGCTCCAGACGCTCACACGCCTGCTCGCGGAGCTCGAGGCCGAGAAGCTGATCGCGCGGCGACCGCATCAGCGCGACGCGCGCCAGACGCTGCTGTCGCTGACGGCCTCCGGCAAGCGCGTGTTGTCGGCCGATCTGCACCGGCGGGAAGCCTCGCTGGCGGCGGCGATCGGCAAGCAGCTTTCGGCCGCTGAATGCGTGCGGGTGGCCGACGCGTGCGAGTTGATCGATCGGCTTGCGAATGCGATCGCGATCGACGCCGTCGGGCAGGCAAGGGATGCCCCGGCGACGCAGCAGACGCCGGCTCGCGCCCGACAAAAGGCAATCAAGGCGGCACCATGAAGATCCGCATTGTCGGCGGCGGTCCGGCCGGTCTCTTCTATGCCTACCTGATGAAGAGGGACGACGCGGGTCACGATATCCGCGTGTACGAGCGCGATCCCGAAGATGCGACCTACGGATGGGGCGTGGTGTTCTCGGACATCGCGCTCGCATTCGTGCGCGACATCGCACCCGAGCTGTACGACGCGATGACGGCGCATCAGGAAGTCTTCGACGAGATGGCGGTCGTGCATCGGGGCGTGCATGTCACGCTCGCGCACAACACCTTTCATCGCATGGCGCGTATCGATCTGTTGAAGGCGCTGCATGCGCAATGCCGCAAGGTCGGCGTCGAGATCGTCTTCGACCATCGGGTCGATGATCCGGCCGACCTCGGCCCCTGCGACCTGATCGTCGCGGCGGACGGCGCCAACAGTGCGATCCGCACGCGTGATCGCGAGCATTTCAGACCGACGCTCGACGAGCGTCCCAACCTGCTCGCGTGGTACGGCACGACGCGGCTGTTCGACGCGCTGTCGCTGATCTTCCAGCAGAACGAAGACGGCCTGCTGATCGCGCACACCTATCGCTACAGCCGCACCCACAGCACGTTTCTGGTCGAGTGCGATCCGCCCACCTTCGCAAAGGCCGGGCTGGGCCGCATGAGCGAGGCCGAGAGCCTGGCGTATTGCGAAAGAGTGTTCGCCGAAGACCTGCAGGGTCACCGCTTGCTGTCGAATCGCTCCAACTGGTTTCTCTACACCATCGTCAGGAACGAGCGCTGGTATCACGACCGCGTCGTGCTGCTGGGCGACGCGCTGCGTACCGGCCATCCGTCGGTGGGCTCGGGTACGCGCCTGGCGATGCAGGATTCGATCGCGTTGTTCGACGCCTACAAGGCTTGCCGCGACGATGTGCCCGCGATGCTCGCCGAGTTCGTCCGGATTCGACAGCCCGGGTCCGACGCCTTGCAGAAGGCCGCGATCAAGAGCACCGAGTGGTACGAGAATCTCGGCCCCAAGCTCGCGCTCGATCCGATCTCGTTCGCCTACGATTACGTGACGCGCAGCGGCCGGGTCGATCACGCGGATGTGCAAAAGCGCGACCCCGAACTCGCGCGCGCGTACGAGGCGCTGCATCCCCACTGAACGCGGACACCATGCTCGAAGGCATCGTCTCCTGGCCCGAAGCCCTCGCCGCACGCTATCGCGAAGCCGGGCTGTGGGAAGACATCACCGTCGCCGACATGGTCGAGCGCACCGCGCGGCGCATCCCCGACCGGATCGCGATCGTGGCCGGCGATCGTCGCGTCACCTATGCGGCGTTGATGTCGGACGTGAAGCGCCTCGCGGCTGCGTTGCTCGCGCGAGGTCTGCGCGCAGACGATCGCGTGGTCGTGCAGTTGCCCAACATCCCCGAGTTCGTCACCGTCTATCTCGCGCTCAACCGCATCGGCGCGATCCCGGTGATGGCCTTGCGCGCGCATCGACACGCGGAGGTGCGCCACTTCATACGCGCATCGGGCGCGGTCGGCTATGTGATCGCGGACGTGATCGGCAACTTCGACTATCGAACCATGGCCAGCGAGATGAGCGCCGAGTTTCCCGCGCTCGTTCACGTGATCGTCGCGGGCTTTCCGCATGCGGGCCAGATGTCGTTGCAGGATCTGCTCGAGACGAACCATGAGGATGCGGACGCCGCGGCTGCGTCGCAGAGAAAGGTTCGCGTCGACCCGATGTCGGTCAGCACGATGCTGCTCTCGGGCGGAACCACCTCGATGTCCAAGCTGATCCCGCGCACCCACAACGATTACGTGCTCAACGCGCGGCTGTGCGGCGCGGCGGCCGGCTTCGGCCCCGACACGGTCTTCATGGCGATCCTGCCGCTCGGCCACAACTACAATCTCGCGTCGCCCGGCATCCTCGCGACTTTCTATTACGGCGGCACCGTCGTGATCGCGCCGTCCACCGACGCCGACGCGATCTTCTCCACGGTCGAACGCGAACGCGTGACCGTGATCGCGGCGGCCGTGCCGCTGATCTCCAACTGGCTGGGCAGCGATGTGCGGCAACGCTTCGACCTGTCGTCGTTGAAGGTCGTGCAGAACGGCGGGGCGCGCCTGCCGCCCGAGCTGCGCGCGCGACTGCGCGAGCGCTTCGGCTGCACGCCGCAGGAGATCTACGGCACCGCCGAAGGCCTGATCAACATGACGCGGCTCGATGACGCCGACGAGTTGCTGCTCGAGAGTTCCGGCGCACCGGTGTCCGACTTCGACGAGATCAAGGTCGTCGACGACAACGACCGCGAAGTCGCCGACGGCGAGTCGGGCGAACTCCTCACGCGCGGGCCCTACACGATCCGCGGCTACTACCACGCGCCCGAGAAGAATCTGGAGGCCTTCACCGCCGACGGCTTCTACCGCATGGGCGACATCGTCAGGAAGCGCGGCCGCTACATCTACACCGAGGGCCGGCGCAAGGACCTCATCAATCGCGGCGGCGAGAAGATCAGCTGCGAAGAAATCGAGAACCTGATCTTCTCGCATCCCAAGGTGAAGACCGTGGTGCTGGTGGCAATGCCCGATCCGGTATTCGGTGAGAAGGCCTGCGCGTGCGTGATCGTCGAACCCGGCCAGACGCTCACGCTCGAAGAGCTGACGGACTTTCTTCGCACCAGGCAGATCGCGTCGTTCAAGCTGCCTGAGCGCCTCGAAGTGATGGACAGTTTCCCGATCAGCCCCGTGGGCAAGATCATGAAGCGCGAGCTGCGCGAGATCGTCGCGGCAAAGGTCGCTACATCGTGAGCTTCGCCGCCGCCGAAGGCTTGACGAACTTCAGGACGAACTCGTCCTTCTTCTGAGGCGGCTTGGGCGTTTCGCGATCGCGCGGGTCGTCCGGATTGCGCAGGAACATGCCCTGCTCGGCGAGCCTGAAGCCGGCTGCGAGCACTTCGCGCGCCACGAATTCCTCCTCGACGCGATGCAGCGTGCCGGACTCGGTGATGCCGGTGCCCTTGCGACCGGCGTGATCGGCGATCACGTAGATGCCGCCGGGCTTGAGCGCCGCGAAAACCGCCTTGTTCAACGCCGCGCGATCGACGCCGAGGTGGCCGAAGTCGTGATAGTTGTACATCACCGTGACGAGGTCGAGCTTGCGGGATGCAAGTTCGGGCGGCACCGGATCGTCGAAGGGACGTACCACCGCAACGATGTTGGAGACCGACTTCGCGCGTTCGGCCAGCGCCATCGCGGAGGTGCGGCGCGCGGGCGTTGCGGGCTGGGTTGCGGGCTGCCCTGCGGCCGCGTCCGGCGCGCTCTGACCATAGACACGCCCGCTAGTCCCGACCGCGCGCGCCAGAAGCTCGGTGGTGTAGCCGCCGCCCGCACTGATGTCGAGCACGACCATGCCGGGCCGCACGCCGATGAAGTCGAGCATGTCGATCGGGCGACGACGCACGTCGTTCGCGCGGTCGGCCTTGCTGCGCTCCGGATTCGCGACGAGCGCGTTGATGTCCACGAGACCCAGCGGCGCGGCGGCGCGATCGCCTTCGGTATCGGTCGATGCGCATCCGCCAAGCGATCCGATCGAAAGGGCGAGCAGTACAGCCGCAGATACGCGACGCGGCGTCGAGGCGATGGCAAGCGAGCACATGGTGGGATATCCGAGATGATATAACAGAGCGGCGGCGCCGCTCGATGTCGTTAGGAGACGAACGCGCGGGCTTTGTTCCCGTGCCTTACGCTATCGCCACTACGCGCAGGCTGGCTCGGGCGCTTCGGACAGCGAGTCTTTCGATGCAGCGGCCCGAGTTGCGGGTGCGGGGGCTGGTTCCGCTTCACCCTCATCCGCCATCGCCATCGCCATCGCGGCGTCGGTCGCGAAAACATAGCGATCGCGACCGGCGTTCTTGGCGCGATAGAGCGCGGCGTCTGCGCGTTCGATCAACCCGTCGGCTGTTATCGCTTCGCCGTTGAAGACCGCGACGCCCATGCTCGTCGTGATCGACAGCGCAATACCGTTCACGTTGAACGGCCGACGCATCGTTTGAAGAATCTTTTCCGCGATGGACTTCACGTCCTCGCTATTGCGCAGATGCTTCGCGACCACCACGAATTCATCGCCTCCGAGCCGAGCGACGACATCGGTGGCGCGAACCGAGCCGGTGATCCGCGCCGCGAATGCACGCAGCAACGCGTCCCCGATCGGATGGCCATGGGTATCGTTGATCGATTTGAAACGATCGACGTCCAGGTAGATCAGCGCCATGCCATTGCCCGGGGCGGTACTACGATGCATGCCTTCCGTGAGCGCCGCTTCGAAGCCCGAGCGATTGGCCAGCCCGGTCAAGCGATCGATAGCCGCCAGTTGTGAAAGGCGTTGCTGTTCGACCTTGTAGTCGGTCACGTCCTGGTGCAGGAAGTGGAAGCCGATCAGTCCCTGACCTTCGTCGAACTGCGGAATGATCTTGACCTTGAAATGAATGCTGTGCCGAGCCGAAACGAGGTCGCGATCGAACACCAGCGTTTCTCCTTCGGCGGCGCGCGCAAAGTGCGGTCGATAGAAGTCGGCGGGCTCGTCGCCCGCGACTTCCGCGAGGGTCTTGCCAAGAATTTCCGAGCGCGGCCGCCCGAGGAATTCCTCGCAGCGACTGTTGACGAATCGGTATCGACAATCGCGATCCATGAACGCGATCAACATCGGCACCGAATCGGAGATTGAAGCCATCCGGGCTTCGCTCTGCCGAATCGCGATCGATGCGGCCTTGGCATCGCTGATGTCGTGCATCGTGCTCGAGAAGAATTCAACGCGGCCGGTTGCGCCTCGGTGTGCGATCAACATGTGATCGATCGGCACCTCGGTACCGTCGGCGCCGATGATCGCCGTCTCGCCCAGCCACAGACCGTTGGCCAGCGCACAGGGAACGGCCTCGCGTTCGATCTTCTCGGTGGCCCATGCCGGGTAGTGATCGGCGATCGTGCTGCCGCGCACCTCATGGTCGCTGCCGAGGCCGCGCGCAGCCCGGCCCGACGCGTTGATATAGGTGACGCGACCTTTCGCATCGGTCGTCGCCACGAAGTCGTGGCTCTTTTCGAGAATCAATGCGAGCTGCATGCGTTCGTGCTCGCTTGCCAGACGCGACGCTTCGAGCGCCCACTGTTGTTCGAGCAACCGATTGAAGGCCCTGGCGAGCTGACCGGCCTCGTCGTTGCGCCCTTCGGTAACGCGCTTATGCGCATCCGGGTGCTGCGTGAGCATGTCGACCTGATCTCGCAACTTGGTCAAGGGCCTCAGCATCCCCCATGCGAGCAACCAGATCAGCGGAATCAGGACGACCGCGCTGGCGATCGCGATCGAGATGCTGCGATCCTTGGCAGCTTCGATCAGCCCGAACGCTTCTTCGGATGGAAGTACCGCGACCAGAATCCAGTTGGTCATCGCGAGTGGACGATAGCCGATCAGTGCCTTGCTGCCGTCTTCGAGCGTGCTGACCGCCGTGCCCATCGATGCGCTGTCGAGCACTTTGGCCAATGCGCGGCTGTCCGATGGCGAGAACTCCTGGAGGATATGACCCGGATCGGGATGGACCACGTACTGGGGCTTGGGCCAGGTCGAGACGACCTCGATATAGCCGGTCTGTCCCACCTTGGCCGTGCCGAGATTGCCGAGGAAATTCACTTTGTTGAGACCCAGTACGCCCACCATGACGCCGACGATCGTCCCATCGCTCTTTTTTATCGGCGCCCCGAAACTGACGATCGGTTCACCGTTGAGTTTTCTGCGCACCGGTTCCGAGATCGTCGGCTGACCGGTTGCGATGACGCGCTTGAACCAGGCGCGCGATCCCAGATTGATGCCGATGCGTTGATCGATCGGCGGGGCGTCACCCCGGATGATTCCCTCGACGTTCGTGATCTGAACGTCATCGAAGATCGCACGCAGCGCGGGCCGTTCCATCAGCACCGCCCGTATGCTGGCGGTACTGTCCAGAGACGCCGGCCCGATCGACGCCGCCGTCGCCGTGAGCGCGTCCATCGCAAGCTTGAGTTTTCCGTCGAGGTCGTCTCCGGCGCGCGATACCAGCGCGAGTTGCTGCGCCGATACCACCGTGAGCAGGTCCTTCTTCGCATGATGAAGCGCGAACGCCGCCAGCCCCACGACAAGCATGAGCATGATCGCCGACATGGCGAGTGCAAAACGAATCTTGAGACTGAGGACTTTCATCGCGGCCGCTATCGCAGTTCGTGCAGGTGGCACCTGCTCTACGGGCATCGTCCCGTATGAGGCAGCATGTTTTCATGCGGCGCGGCTATCCCAGCCCCCGAGCAGCGGACGAAAAGCCCTTCAATTCATGCGATCGAGCTGCAGCCTCGTCAACAGCTGTCGGTCACGGCCACCAGCAGGCTCGCCTCTCGCGTCGGATGCGGCACGCGACGCATGGCGATCGAGAAGCACCGGCTCATCAGGTCTTCGGTCATGGTCTCGGCGGTGCGACCGCAGGCGAGCAGGCGCCCCTCCTTCATCAACGCCACGCGGTCGGCATACATCGACGCGAGATTCGGATCGTGCAACACCGCGACGATCGCCACGCCCTCTTCGTGCGCGAGATCGCGAATCGTCTTGAAGGCGGCGTGCTGGTGGGCGATATCGAGCATGGCCGAAGGCTCGTCGAGCAGCAGTGCGCGCGGCGCGTGAGCGCCGGCGGTATCCACCTCCTGCTCGACCCGAATGATCTGCGCGATCACGCGCGCGAGCATCACGCGCGCGCGTTCGCCGCCCGACAGCGTCGGATAGCTGCGCGACGCGAGATGCAATGCGTCGGTGCGGCGCAGCGCTTCATGCGCGACGCCGCGGTCGCCCGCACCCGGATGGCCGCCGCACCAGGGCGAGCGTCCCAGCAACACGATCTCGAACGCGGTGAAGGCGAAGGCGAGCGTGGTCTCCTGCGGAAGCACCGCGCGCTGGCGCGCCTGCTCGAGCGCGGACCATGCGATCAACGCACGATCGTTGAGCAGCACCTCGCCGCGATCGGGCTTGACATCGCCCGACATGGTCTTGAGCAGCGTCGATTTGCCGGCGCCGTTCTCGCCCATCAGCGCGAGCACCTCGCCTTGCCGCGCAACCAGTGAAACGTCGTCGACGATACGGCGCACGCCGTTCGCGATGGGGCGCTCGACAATGACGTTGCGCACCTCGAAGACGGATGCCTGCGCGTTCATGCGAGGCGCTCGCGATTCTTCATCAGCAGCCACAGGAAGAACGGCGCGCCGAGCAGCGCCGTGACGATCCCGATCGGCAGTTCGGCCGGCGCGATGACGATGCGCGCGACCAGATCGGCGGCCAGCAGCAGCGTTGCGCCGAGCAGGGCCGCGCCGGGGATCACGACGCGGTGATCGGGCCCGCAGACCAGACGCACGATGTGCGGCGCGACCAGCGCGACGAAGCCGATCACGCCGCACGCGGCCACCAGGACGCCGGCCAGCAGCGCCGAGAGCACGATCGCGTTGCGCTTCAGGATCTGCGTGTCGAAGCCGAGGTGACGCGCTTCGCTGTCGCCAAGCAGGAGCGCATTGAGTGCCGGCCCCATGCGCGCGAGCACGACGCAGACCACCGCCACCAGGATCGCGATCACGCCGACGTGGTCCAGCGTCGCGCCGGCGAGGCTGCCGAAGTTCCAGAAGCTGATGTTGCGCAACTGTTCGTTGCTGGCGATGGTGGTGAACACGCCGATGCCCGAGAACGCGAGCGCGTTGATCGCGATGCCGGCCAGCAGCATCGTCGTCAGCGAGGTGCGACCTTCGCGCGTGGACAGGCGATACAGCAGCGTGGTGGCGACCAAGCCGCCGACGAATCCCGCGGCCGGCAACATCAGTGCGCCTGCGATCGTCCAGAAGCCCGCAAGCGCGGCGAAGGTTCCACCCCCGCCGAGCACGATCACGCCGGTGACCGCGAGCGCCGCACCGCTCGACACCCCGATCAACATCGGGTCGGCCAGTGGATTTCTGAACACGCCTTGCAGCACCGCGCCCGCCGCGCCCAGCCCCGCGCCCGCCGCGATGCCGAGCACGATGCGCGGCAGGCGTATCGACAGCAGCACGGCCGCGGTCTGCGCGGTGAGGTCGTCGGGCAGCGGGGCGCCGAACGACGAGGCCAGGATTGCCACGATCTGTCGCGGCGAGATCGCAATCGCGCCGGTCTGGATCGCGAGGATGCTGAAGACCGCGAGCAGCGCGGCGAGAATCGCGAGCGCAACGGCGGGCCGCGCGCGCCACGACGGGCCTTCGAGATTGGCTGCCCACGATGCGCTATTCATCGAACGACGAGGATCCTGGAAAGAAAGAGGAATACAGGCGCGCAGTGTTGCATGGCGGGTGTCCTAGAATCGAGGGCATCTCCCTTCGATGCCACGCGACCCGATGAAACTCTATTACATGCAGGCCGCCTGTTCGCTGTCGGTCCAGATCACCTTGAACGAGCTGGGCATGGCGCACACACTGGTGCTGGTCGACAGCAAGACCAAGACGCTGCCGGACGGCAGCGATTACCACGCGGTCAATCCGCGCGGGCAGGTGCCAGTGCTCGAACTCGACGACGGCAGTCGCTTCACCGAAGGACCGGTGATCGTGCAATACCTCGCGGACCACAAGCCGGGCAATACGATGATGCCGGCGGCCGGCACTATGGAGCGCTACCGCGAGATGGAGTGGCTCAACTACCTCACGTCCGAGTTGCATCAGCGCTTCTATTCGCTGTTCATCTACACGCAGCTTTCCGACGACGCCAAGCAGACCTTTCGCGCCGATCTCGACAAGCGCCTCGCATATGTCTCGGAGAAGCTTGGCGAGCGCGCCTATCTGATGGGAGACACCTTCACTTCGGCCGACGGTTATCTGTTCGTGATGCTGCGCTGGACCAGCTTTCTCAAGATCGACCTGGCTCGCTGGCCGAACCTGGTGGCCTATCGCGACCGCATCGCAGCGCGACCCGCGGTGCAGGCGGCGATGCGCGATGCGGGGCTGTTGAAGGCGTGACCGATCGTCGCTCGCACCTGGACGGCATCGCGATCGGCCTGATGCTCGCGTGCTGCATCCTGTGGGGCTTGCAGCAGGTGGTCGTGAAGGTGACGCTGCCGGTGTTGCCGCCCTTCGTGCAGGGCGCCGCGCGCTCGGCGATCGCCGCGCTGCTGCTGTGGGCCTGGTCGTTCGCGCGTGGCATACCGCTGTTTCGACGCGACGGCACGCTGGTCCCCGGCCTCGCGGCGGGCGCGCTGTTCGGTCTCGAGTTCATCTGCATCTACGGCGCGCTGACCCTGACCGACGCATCGCGCGTCTCGGTGTTCATCTACATGGCGCCGTTCGTGGTTGCATTGGGGCTGCCGCGCTTCGTGCCGGCGGAGCGCATGTCGCCGATGCAGATGTTCGGCCTCGCATGCGCATTCGCCGCGCTCGCCTTCGCGTTCCAGGAGGGCTTCATGTCGTCCAGACGCACGCAATGGCTGGGCGATGCACTCGCGATCATGGCCGCGATGTTGTGGGGTGCAACCACGCTGGTGGTGCGCGCGACGCGCCTGACTTCGACCTCGCCCGAGAAGACGCTGTTCTATCAACTCGCGGTCTCGACCCTGGTGATCTATGTCGCATCGCTGGTTGCGGGCGAGCATTGGCCGAGCATGGCTGTGCCGCTGTGGGGGTGGGGATCGCTCGTCTTCCAATCCGTCGTCGTCGCATTCGCGAGTTATCTCGCGTGGTTCTGGCTGCTGCGCCACTATCCGGCGACGCGACTGTCGGCCTTCTCGTTTCTCACGCCGATGTTCGGGCTCGTCTTCGCAGCGATCGCGCTGGGCGAGGCTATCAGCCTGCGACTGGTGATCGCGCTCGTCTTCATCGCGATCGGGATCTGGCTCGTCAATCGGAAGGTGTCGATGCCCAAGCTGGCCGTCAACGAGTGAAGGTTTTAGTCTTGCGATGGTGAGCACCAACACCTTGTAAACCCGCATGAATCGCGGCTTTCGTGGAACCGTCACGATTTTTGCTTTAAAGTGCGATTCATGTTGCTCGTCCTAGGCCTTGACATTGCAGGTCAACCCTTCCGCTGGCTCTCGCCCGAGGAAGCGGTGAGCTACAACGCGACGGGCAAGGTGGCCTGGTCGATCGGCGATCCGGTCGTGATCTTTCACGGCGGCTACAACCGCCTCGGCGTGCAGTCGATCATCGAGTCCGCACCGATCATCGCGATCGCGCGCTCCGACATCATGGCGTCCAAGGCGCTGGCCTATCCGCCGCTGGGCGACCGCAACGAGTTGCTGTTCAGGCGCGACCGGCACGTCTGCGCGTTCTGCGGCGAGAAGTACGGCCGCGACAAGCTCACGCGCGACCACATCCTGCCGCGCTCACGTGGTGGCAGGGACGCGTGGATGAACGTCGTGGCCGCATGCCGCTACTGCAATCACAAGAAGGGCGCGAAGACTCCCGAGGAAGCGCACATGCCGCTGCGCTATCTGCCGTACGCGCCTTGCCGCTACGAGCACTTCCTGCTCTCGGGCCGCAACATCCTCGCCGACCAGATGGATTATTTGACGGCGATGCTACCGGCGCATAGCCGGTTGAACGGCTGAGCGATCGCCTCATGTCGATGGCAGCGGCTTGAAACAAGGACTACCCGTGCGACTGGTAGGTCACATGCACGCGAGTCGATTTATTGAGATAGGCAAGACATATCCCGAAAAAAATGAGGCTTGGGATGATGCGCATCGTGACTTCGTAATACAGTTGTCCGTCTGCAACCGATGTGGGCCCGAAGGCGGTTTGCAGCGTGGTGGTAAGAGCATCCGCGACAAGACCAAACACGAGGGCGTACTTGGCAGTGTCGACCGCGCCCGGCCGGATAGACCAGAGGCGCACTCCCGCATAGACGCCAAAGACCACGACGCAAGCCTTAATCGCGATCGAGAAGAAAATTGCCGCTTGCAGGCCGCCAAAGCTTGCGAAGTATGGGGCCGAAGCCAGGTATTCATAGGCCATCAGCCACGTGGTGATGAGCGGGCCGACCACCGTCAGCATCAGACAGAGGGCAAGCAGCCAACCGCGAACGCCCTTGTATCTGGACAATTCAGGAACTGCGCTGGGGTGCATCGATTCCCTCAGGCGGCTGCCGTTGGAAGCGGTGAAATCATCCATGAGTATTCCTTTTTACGGCGCGAACGGCCGCCTGACGGCACCTGCGGGACAAGTATTGTGCGACCCCTCGGTATTGCGTGGGTGTGGATGCGACGAATTGCAGCGCTCCGGGCATCAACTGCCGATTGGTGGCGAAGAGCGCGAAGGATGGAGATGGCTGAGCCATATTGCCGGGGACTGCGGTCGCGCGCGGCAGGCATGTTCGCGCATTAGGAGACGCGTATTGCCGGTTGCTTGAGGCTCCGAGCGGCGGCGTACAGAACGCGATCAGCCGTCGCCAGCATTCTCGGTTCCTGCTCGATGCACATCGCCAGATGCAGCGCCTCGCCGGCGCGAAGACCCAGTGAGTAATGCCGCATCAGCAGTTGCGCGCGTGCGAATGCCGATCGATTGATAGCCAGGATGCGAAGAAGCGGTAAAAGAGTTTCGTCAATTTTTGCCTGGACGTCGTCGGTTTGCCGCGCGGTAAGTTGACGCGTTCGCACCTTTAGTCCCAATGCACTGGTGAACTCGACGAGAGTCCAGTCGCTGACGACGAGTTCTTTCGACTCAGACTGGAACCACGCCGTCACGCGATCGCTGGCTTCTTCCTCGACATATAGTGCGACCAGAAGGCTCGTATCGAGATATACGCTAGAAGCCGGCATCTCTGATCTGCGAATCAGATCCGCGGCAGCAACTTTGCTGCTGGGCAGCGTACGTCTGAACACGGCGATCGCGTTCCAATCGACCTGGCTCGCGGGCGCGGCTTGAGCGGCTTTGGACGACGGCCGTACGAGGGCCGCGACGGGAGTTCCCCGCCGTGTGATCGTGACGCGCTCGCCAGCTTCAACGCGATTCAGTATTTCCGACAGATGCGCTTTGGCTTCGGCAACATTGTAGGCACCCATGTTCGGCCTTCGTCTGACTCAGCGCGCGGTTGCGCCGCTACCAAAAAGACGCATAGGAAAAGTAACGAGCTTGCTCTCATGCCGTCGCACCCCATACGCATAACCGATGCGACGCTCCGCCGAATGGAGTTGGCTGAACACCCCTCTGCATCCGTCACGGCAAATACTTCCAATCCCCACCCTTGATCTGCACCATCACCCGCGCGCGTTGATCGAGCCCGAGGTGATCGGTCTTGCTCATGTTGACGATGCCATTGGTCGAAGGCTCATTGCGAATGTTCTCGAGCGCGTCGCGTAACGCGACACGGAATTCGGCGGTACCCGGTTGCGCTTTCTTCAACGCTTCGGGAACCGCGCGCTGAAGCAGAAGACCTGCATCCCACGCGTAGGCCGCGAAGGCCGCGACACTACCCGCGCCGAACTTCGCTTCATAGCGTTTGACGAAATCGACCGCGGGCTTCTTGACCGCATTCGAATCGGGCAATTGCGAGGCGACCATCACCGGACCGGTCGGCAGGTAGGTGCCGTCGCAATCCTTGCCGCACACGCGCAGGAACTCGCGATTGGCGACGCCGTGGTTGTGATAGATGCGGCCCTTGAACCCGCGCTCGATCAGTGCGCGCACCGGCGTTGCGGCCGGCGTGCCCGACGCGCCGATCACGACCGCGTCGGGATTGGCCGAGACGATCTTGAGGATCTGGCCCACGACGCTGGTGTCGGTGGGCGAGAAGCGCTCGCTTGCGACGACCTTGATGCCCTTCAATTCCGCGTACTTCGCGACCTCGGCATGGAACGCTTCGCCCAGCGCATTGTTGAAGCCGATGTAGCCCATCGTCTTCACGCCGGCATTGCTCATGTTCTCGGCGATCGCGGTCGCCATCATCACGTCGGACTGCGGCGTCTTGAACATCCACGCGCGGTTGGCATCCATAGGCTCGACGATGCGCGACGACGACGCGAGCGTGATCGCGGGTGTCTTGCCTTCGCCCAGCACCGGCAGCATCGCAAGCGAGTTGGGCGTGGTGGTCGAGCCGATGATCGCGTCGACCTTGTCTTCGGTGATCAGCTTCCGGGTGTTGGTAACGGTGGTCGTGGTGTCCGACGCATCGTCGAGCACGATGTACTCGACCTTCTTGCCGGCGATCTCGCGCGGCAACAGTTCGATGGTGTTCTTCTCGGGAATGCCCAGCGACGCGGCCGGTCCGGTGGACGAGATCGTGACG
>JBBQCA010000046.1:0-18112 GCA_038318315.1 Burkholderiales bacterium
CAAAAGCTCTGGAAAGGCGGGCTTCGCTCGAGCAATTGGTGCAGGATCGCCGCGGGCAGCAGGTAGCAGAACGTGTCCTTGGAACTGCGATAGGGTCGGCTCACCGGCCGGTGAGCCAGCATCGCACCGAGGGGAAAGCACTCGCCTTCGTGCAGTGCCAGCCCGGAAGCGAGATGCTGGTCTGCGCTCCCCGTCAGCACCGTGCCCTGCTTGATGATGTGCAGGTGGCTCGGCTCGCTCTGCTCAGGTGCGAGAATCACTGCGCCCGCGGGAAAGTAGGCGATCGTCAGGTTGCGCGCCAGAAACTCGAGATGCGCGCGATCCATCCGGTCAAACGGCGCGTGCGATCGCAGCGTCTTGATCGTCAGGTCGATGAGGCCTCCTGCAATAGCGGTGGTACTCAATTCGCGCGGGATACTCACTGCGGACCGAGCGATCGTCATGCAAAGTATTTACTTGTGCGCCTTGAGGATCGCCACGCAAGATGCAGTGGCTTCGGCAATGGTCATGTCGCGCGCTGCCTTGGGGGCGGGCGGCTTCAACGCGTCGTTCAGGCACGATCGGATTTCAAGCGACCCGCAATTGCTGGACTTGCACGCAGCTGCGGCCTTGTCGGAAAACCCGATACGCTCGGCTCTCGACGCGTCCCACCATGTTTCGGCGCGATCGTCCGGATAGATCGCTGCGTAGGCGCTGAAGCCCGTACCGGCAAGCAGCAGCGCCAGTAGAGCACGGCCCGTGGTAGTCATTTTGTCTCCTGTGTCGCAGCTCGGCCTGTGTGACCTCGCTTCGAATAGTACGCGACCCATGTTGCGCCTCTCTGGCTCGAGGCGGCGTACCGTTTGACGCGCTATTCCTTCGTCGCCATAATCCGCGGCTCGCGTGGCGGATTAGCTCAGTCGGTTAGAGCGACGGAATCATAATCCGCAGGTCCGGGGTTCGAGTCCCTGATCCGCCACCATCCCATGCAAAACCGCCAGCGCATCTGGCGGTTTTTTTTGGCGCGACAGATTGACAGCGGCAGCAGCGCCAAACTTAGTTACCAGTGGGTTACCGACTTTACTTTCCACACCGAGCGCTCGATCACCTTTCATCTTGTCTTCTCACCATGAAATTTCCCTGATTGCGACGACGGGCGCTAGTTACCCGCTGGTTACCAACGCTACCTGGCGGGCGGCGGCAATGTCAATAATCGCGTGCCTCATCGCGCCGATCGCTTACGCGAAGCGGGCGACGCGCGGACCACGGCCGCCCGCACGAGCGCGGGCGCGGCGCTGACGTAACCATCGGTGCGCACTCTCACCGCTTCGTCGAGGTCGGCGGGAAACGCGAGGCCGTAGATCCAGTGCCGTATGCCGATGTAGAAGATTCCGCCGTGCAGATGCCACAGCATTTCCTTCTCGGCATCGGTTGCGGGAACCTTGTCCAGGTCCGGCAGCTCGAGCATCGCGCGCATCTCGCGCATCAACGGCACGAAGATGCGATCGGCGATGCGCGTCAGAAAGCGCTTGGGAATCGTGCTGTGGTTCAGGCCCGAGTAAACGAAGATGCGCACCGCATCCTTGTTCAGGATCATGCGCGAGTAATCGAGATAGAAGAGCTCGATGCGCTCGGCGAACGAGAGCCGCGAATCGGCGAGCAGGACTTCCCACTCGTCCTTCCAGCGGCCGAGAAAAACTTCGTGATAGACGCTTTCGATCAACGCCTGTTTGGTCGGAAAGTAGCGATACAGCAGGGCGTGCGTGACGCCCAGCCTGGCTGCCAGATCGCGTGTCTGCCCTTCGATGCCGTGCTCCGCGAAGAAGCTGATCGCGCCCGCCATGATCTGCGCGGCGCGGTCGTCGCGCGTCATGCGCTGGCGCGTCGCGGGCTTTTGCACAGCGGGCCGATCCGCAGCGCGCGAGCTCGCGCGTTTCGACGTCGCCGGAGCGGGCGGCTTTTTCATGTTGCGCTTCTTGCGACGACCAGGGCGCGCGGCATCTCAATCGGCACCGCGCGCCGCGACGCTCATGCTTCCGAGGCCGGATAGTTGAGTTCGATCGTCACGCCGCTGGGGTCTTCGAGAAACAGTTGATGCATGCCCAGCGCAGGCACGGTGCGCTCGCGTGTCGCGACAGCGAGTTGTTCGCAACGACGCCGCATGTCCGCGAGGTCGGTTGCCGTGAAGGCGATGTGATCGACGATGCCGGTGCCCGACAACGATGCCGGGTCCTTGTCACCGAGATAGGCCTCGAGTCCTTCAGGATCGTTCGGGTCGATGCCGATGATGTGCACGACGCCGTTCGATCCTGCGGCGAGCTCTCCGGCATAGATCCACAGGCCGGGAAAATTGAATGGCGGACGCGGACCGACCTGGAATCCCATCACCGTCGTGTAGAAGTGCCGCGATGCTTCGAGATCGCTGGTCCGGATCGAATAATGGTCGAGCCGTTCGACGGGCATGGCTGCTCCTTTGAAACGCCCTCTCGATGATCGGAGATCGGCTCACAGGCGACCGCTTCGGGTAGCGCCGTTCACGACGCTACCCGCATCCTGTTCACACCAACCAACGCGCCGCGAGCGATCGCGGCGCCGTTCTTCAGGCCGCCAGCTTGCCGGAGGCCTTCCCGACATGCGTGGCGATCGCGTCCATCAACGGCGGCGACAGGCAGTCGTACGGCTCGAGCCCGAGTTCCTTCAGGCGACTGCGCACATCGCCCATGCGCGACGGGTCGAAACCCTGTTCGATGATCGACGACACGAATGCCGCGAAGGTCGGCGCGGACCATCCCGATTCGGCCGACAGCTCGGTGTGGATGAAGTCGAGGCCGTAGAACGGGTGGTTCTTGTTTTCGATACGACCGAACATGTGAACGCCGCATTCCTTGCATGCGTGGCGCTGGATGGTTGCGCTGGGGTCGACGACCTGGAGCTTGTCGGCGTTCTCGGTCACGCTCACCGAATCGCGCGAGACCACCGCCACCACCGAGAACAGGGCGCCGTCGGGTTTCCAGCACCTCGAACATCCGCACGCGTGGTTGTGAGCGGTCTGCGCCTTGATGGTCACCTTGACCGGCTTGTCCTTGCATTTGCACACCAGCGTGCCGCCGGCGAAATTCGCCGCACCTGCCTTGATGCCGTTGTCGACCGAAGGATGAATCGAGATTGCGCTCATGGACTATCTCCTTTGAAGTGAACTCGTTGGTTGGCCTGCCGATGGTGCTGCACGAAAGAGTTTAGAGGGGCTGCTTCTTAAAAACTACCGCTCATTGCAAGGCCACGCCCCACGGCAACTTGCCGGTGGGGATGTCGGCGATGCGGGTCCCGCTGACGGTATCGATCACCGTGACGCCGCCCGAGCGCCCGCACGCGACGTAGAGCTTGCGGCCATCGGGCGTGAGCGCCATGTTCCACGGTCGCTCTCCGACCGGGATCTTCGCCGTCACGCGCAGTGTCGCCGCGTCGATCACCGAGACCGTCGCGTCGCCGCCGTTGGACACGTAGATGTTGCGGCCATCGGGTGCGACCACGATGCCGTTGCTGCGCAGGCCGGCCTTGACCTGCGCCGTCTTCGACGCCGTCGCGACGTCGATCACGTAGATCTCGTTGGCGTTCTCGGCGGCGACGTAGGCGGTCTTGCTGTCGGGCGAGAAGCCGATGCCGCGCGGGCGGGCGCCAACCACGACCTGCGCGATCTCGGCGCGCTTGGCGAAGTCGATGATGTTCACCGCCCCGCCCTCTTCGGCGCTCACGAAGACATAGCGGCCGTCGGGCGAGAAGACCGCATGCTCGGGATTCTTGCCGCGCACATGCACCACGAATGCCTTTTGGTTGCTGGCCGCATCGACGAATGCGACGTCGTTGCTCTCCTCGACGGCCACGCTGATCCAGCGTCCATCGGGCGACAGCCCGACACCCTCGGGCGATTCGCCCAGCGGGATCGTGCCGGAGACCTTGCGCGACGCGACGTCGATGACGATCAGCTGATTGTGCGGCTGGTCGCTGACATAGACCTGTTGTCCATCGCGTCCCACCACGATGCCGCGCGGCTTGCCGCCGGTGACGACAACGGCTTCGACCTTGTCGGTCGCGGTGTCGATGACGCTGACGGTGCCCGACCCCTCGTTGGGCACGTAGGCGAATGGCGCCGCGATCGCGAGCATCGGTGTGAGCAGCAGGGCTAGCCATGTGAGGCGTGTGAAGAAGGCCGAACGCAAGGAATTCTCCTGATGATTGAACGGTGGATGAGACACGGCGTCGCCTGACGTCACTTGCCCGAGCGAGCCGGTGTTGCGGGACGATGGATGGCCTTGTCCATTCCCTTGGCCGACTCGAGTCCGGACGTATTTGTGAGCACGGCCTGGTCGAGCTCGGCTTCGGTGAAGTCGGCCATCGCAACGTTCGCATCGGAGAGGTCGGCGCCCGTCAGATTGGTTCGATAGAGATTCGCGCCCGACAGGTTGGCACGCTTCAGATCGGCGAACGACAGCAGCGCACGATTCAGATTGGCGCCCGACAGATCGGCTCCGGACAGATCCGCGCCGGTGAGATCGGTACGCTGCTGGCCCATGCCCTGATTCTTGATCTCGACGCCCAGATGCGCGCCGCGCATGCGCGCCCCGCGCAAATTGGTCGCCGGCAGGTCGGCGATGATGCGCGCGCCCGACAGGTCGGCACCCGCGAACACCGGCCGCGTCTTGACCTCGCCACCCAGGATGACGACGCCCAGCAGTTGCGCGCCGACCATGCGCGCGCCGGTGAAGTTGGCGCCCATCAGCCATGCGCCATTGAGGTTCGCGCCGCTCAGGTCCGCGCCCGCGAGATTGGCCTCGACCAGGCGCGATGCGAACAGATTGGTCCCGACCATCTTCGCGCGCTTGAAATCGACGCGCGAGAAATCGAGGTCGGAGAGATTCTTGCCCGACAGGTCGGCGGGTCGGTCCGGACTCGCGGCAGCCAGCAACGCGCGGACCTGGTCGACCGTCAGCTCGGCAGCCAACGACAGCGACGCGGCTGCCATGCCCGCAAGCAACGCGAGGGATGACAGCGAGCAAGCAAACCGACTTTCACGTCTCATGGCTTTTTCTCCTCGCCCCGAAGATCGTTCTTCTCCAGGTGTAGATACCAGTGCTGCACATTCTCCGCATGCATCGTGTCGTACAGGCTCCACGACCTGAACTCGGGAAGATCGGCCGCGGCCACGACCTTCGAAAGACCCATGCCCTGCCGGTAAAGCGCCTCGACCCTGGCCTTCAATGCGCGCAGATAAGTCATCGTGCCGCGCGCCTGTTCTCGGTTCACGATCGGTCCGTGCCCGGGCACGATGATGCGCGCAGGAACGCGATCGAGTTGTTCGAGCGCGGCGATCCAGCCGTCGAGGTTGCCGTCGCGCAGCCGCGGGATGCGATCGACCGAGATCAGTCCGCCGGCGAACAACACGCCGCTCGCGCGATCGTAAACCGCCAGGTCGCCCGGTGCACTGGCCCAGCCGAAATACAGGAGGTCGATGCTGCGGCCGCCGACCGTGATCGATGTGCCCGCGTCGATCAGGCGGTCGGGAGCGATCACGCGGCTTCCCGCCATCTCGTCTTCGCCGAGCGTCGCGCGCAAACGCTTGAGGCAGGTCTCGCAACGCTGGGCGATCAATGCCGCCGCGCTTCGATGCGCGAGGATGGGAACGCCGCGGTCCTGGAACGCCGCGGCGCCGAAATGGAATTCCTGGATCGGCGTGGTGAGCACGACCAGTTGCACAGGCAGCGGCGTGATGCGCGCGATCGTCGCGAGCATTTCCTGACCATAGCGAAACGAGACGCCGGTATCGACCACCAGCACGCCGCTGTCGCCCACCACGAATTCCGCATTGCCGACCACGCCGCGGTTCTGCGGCGTGATGTCGCCGATGTCCCCGGTCAGCACATAGACACCCGGCGCGACAGCGACCGGGCTCTGCACTGCAGATGCGGCCGAGACCATGCAGCACAGGATCGCCGCGAGCCATGCTCGCAGGAACCCGATCGGGTGCGACGATGTCCTCATCTCCACGATGTGGGTAAGCTCTGCGGCAGGAGGTCACGACACATCGGAATGCCGACCACGCCTACAACGGAGCCAGACCAACATGATCGACTTTCTTCGCGGGATTCGAATGACAAGACGCTCTGCAGTCACGATCGATGCAGCGCCGCGATCCATGCGCGCGACGAGGCCGTCGATGATGTCGATCACCGCGTCGCTCGCAGCCCTGTTGCTGCTGGCGATTCCCCTCGAAGCCACGGCACAAGCGCAGACGAAGCAGACGCTGCCGACGATCGCGGTCCTCGACTTCGATCTGCTCGACGACCAGCGCGACACCGTGCCCGACACGACGCTCGCGCCGCGCCTCGCGTCGATCAGGCAGCAACTGGCCGATGCGCTCACGCGCGAGCATCTCTATACCGTGGTGGACAACGCGCCTGCCGCCGAACTGATGCAACAATTGAAGAGCACGCAGGACCTGCACGCGTGCAACGGATGCGAACGCGAGATCGGCCGTGCCTTGCACGCCGACCGCGTGCTGGTCGGATGGGTCCAGAAGGTGAGCAACCTGATCCTCAACATCAACGTCCAGATCGAGGATGTCGCGACCGGACAGGTGCTTCTGAAGAAGTCGGTCGATCTGCGCGGCAACACCGACGACTCGTGGCGTCGCGGCGTCGCCTACATGGTGCGGGACATGGTCGAGAAGCATCAGGGGTCTCGTTGACAATGCGGCGGGCAATGAGGTCGGCAACGCGCGGCGCGGTCCGGTCGTTCGCAAGCCCGCGCTAGCTCGCGCCGAGCCGGCCAGGCTTGATCACGAGCCGGTTCTCGTACGACAGGTCCTTCGAGTCGATCACTTCGGCTTTCAGTTCGCCGGCACGATCGGGCACGAAGAAGAATCGGAAGTTGGGGTTCTCGCTGATCGAGAAATCGACGTCGGCCTCCAGCACCGGCTTGCCCGCGTACGACACGGTGATCTTGCGCACGAAATACGGCGGCTGATAGAGACGCGTGACCTGATCCATCGCCAACCCGGAGCTGTTGGGATGGCTGATCATCAATTGCGCCTGCACGGGCTTGCCGATCGCGACCGGCTCTTCCACCCGCATCTTCATGCGCCCCACCGAGGCGAGCGCGGCAACCGCGTCCTTGCCGGCCGGTGCCGAGCAGCCACCCGATGCCTTGATCCAGCGCGTGGCCATGTAGAGCTTGCCGTCGTTGGTCTCGGCGATCGCACGCATGTGCGTGTATTCCTCGATGCGCACGCGCGTCTCGATGTCGGCGCGCCCGCTGGCGGTCGAGAAGTGGAACACCGCGGCGATCGGCGAAGGATTCCTGTCGATGATCAGATAGACCTTCTCGATGTAGCGCGTCGGCGATTGCAGCATGCCGGTATGGATCGCGATCGGAACCGTCGCGGCGTCTTCTGCGCGGGCCGGCGCGTCGAGCGCGATCACCCCGCCGGCATCATCGTTTTCGATGGTTCGCGACTGGAACAGGCCCTGCCGCACACGCTGCCAGATCGCGCTGTCCTGCGGGTCGGGATCCGCGGCGCGTGCGGGCTCCTGCAGTGCACCGCACGACAACGAGATCGTGAGGACGAGTCCGCGAAACACGGCTCGACGTTCAGCGCTTGCAAGATGGAACATCAGTCCTCCCACTCGAGTTCGGCATAGGCCGCAGTGACGTTGCGTCGATGGTAGCTGTCGAACAGTTGCCAGCGATCGCGTTCGGACGTCCCGACCGAGTCGACCGTCTGCTGCATCGTTCGACCGGCCTTGATCGCCGCGCGGACCTCGCGCGCGAGCACGTCGAGATAACGTTGTTCGGCATCGAGCGACCGGGGCCATGGCGCATCGACCGGCCCGTGTCCGGGAACGACATGCGCCGGCCTGGGCAGCGCGCGCAGTTCGGCGATCGCCGCGAGCCATCCGCGCAGACTGCCGTCGACCACCGGGATGCGCTCGACGAACAGCAGATCCGAAAGCCACCACGTGTCGGTCTTCTGGTCATACACCGTCAGATCGTTATCGGTATGACCCGGGCGCCATGCGCGCAATCGGATCGATCGGTCACCCAGGTCGAGCGTACTCTCGCTTGCGACCAGCACGGTCGGTATGACGATCGTCGAACCATCGGCCGCGTGCCCGAGATCGCGTTCGAGCGCGTTGCGATAATTGCCGCCGCGCGCGGCCATCGCCGCGGGCAGTCGCGCATGGCCCACGAACTGCGGCGCGTCGGGCACGAACGCCGCGTTGCCGAACACGTGATCGGGATGCGCATGCGTGTTGATCACGTAGCAGATCGGCAGTGCCGTCACGCGCCGCACGGCGGCGCGCAGCGCCTGGCCGATCGCCGCGGTTTCGCCGGTGTCGATCACCGCGACGCACCTCGTGCCGACGATGAAGCCGATGTTGGCGACGTCGCCTCGATTGGACGCCGATGGATCTTCCTGCAGTCCCCGATGCACATACACTCCTTCAGCGATCAACTCGACGGCAAGCGGCTGTTCGTCCGCGGCGCGCACGGGTGCGCAACAGATTCCCCACGCGAAGCAGGCCAGCACTGCGCATCCAGAGCGCGTGACGACACGCATCGAACCGATCCGCGATTCTTATTGGATGAAGCAACTCTTCTTCGCGCGCGCCTGCACCTCTTTGAAATGGTCCGCCATTTTCTTGGCCGGCGTGTAGGCGCGCACCGTCTCGCCGCGCTCGCCGCCGATGGTGTATGCGTAGGCTGCCGTGGACGATTCGACGAACTCCTCGTACGGCATCTGCTTGGCGATCGCATCGATCACGCACGAGCACTTGTAGACCATTTCCTGCGACTGGCTGGGGTTGTCACGCATGCAGGTGTGCACGTATTCGACGCGCTCCGCCGTGGGGTAGTCGAAGGCCAGCGCCATGCCGGGAAGCGCGGCGAACGACACGATCAGAAGACGCGACAGGATTCTCTTCATCATTGGACCTCGGTGGATCAATCGAACCGACTCACTTCCCTGTCTTCTCGAACGACAACAGCTCTTCGAGCAGGAGCGTGCCTTCCTTCGCCGCCGAACCGCCGCTGGCGGCGGCATCGGCGCCCACGCGCGAACGCACCTGCACGACGCCTCCCGGCACCTGATCGGAGAGGGTGAAGGCGTACGACTTGTTCGCGAACGGGCCGAGCTTCGCCGTCATCGGATCATCGACGTAAGGCCGGATCACGACTTCGCTCGCGGCGACCTCCTTGCCGTTGACGACCACCGACAGCGGACGGACCTGCGCGGTCTCGGCCAGCGCGAGACGAATGCGTCTTCGAAAATAATTCTCCGATCCGCCCAGCCGTCGATGCATTTCGCGCACGTCCTGCTCGAGGAAGTAGAGGATCACGGGATTGGCCTTCGCATCCTCGACGACCGGCAGCATGACCTTGTGTTCGCCGGTCAGATACGAGACCTCGACCGTCCTGGCCGCGCGCCCGTTCGGCTTGATCGTCAACAGCACCGCGTCGTCGAAGTTCTTCTCGAGCGTACCGGTCTTCCTGAATTGATAGCGCACGACGCCGGGTGCAGCGACGCTGTGCAGATGGTCGTCGAGAAACACCTTCTGCTCGGCTTCCGAAATGGCGCTCTCCGCCGCGCGCAACGCGGGCGCGCACATCACGCCGGCGAGCAGCGATAACAACGCGAGCGTACGTCCTGGTCTCATCATCACGGCTTCATCCGTTTCATTGGGGTTCTCATCGGAACGGCGGCTCGAGGCTTGCCGCCAACTGGTCGGCAAGATCCGCGTCCAGGTTTCTCAGGACCTCGGTGACGTTGCGCGCATCATCGAGTGCTCCCAGCTTCACGTAGGCCTTGCCCAGATTGAGCCAGGCCCGCGTATAGAGCGGATTGAGCGCTACGGCATTGCGGTACGCGCCCACTGCGCTGCCGATGCGATCGAGCTTCGAATAGCTGTTGCCTCTCAGGAACCACGGCTCGGGATCCCGCTGGTCGTCGTGCGTCCATCGGTCCGTGAGGGTCAGCAGGTCAGTCCACCGCCCATCGACTTCGAGCGACGCGGCCTGCATGAAGAAAGGTAGTGCCGCAGCCGCTTGCGCCCAGAACGGCGGAGGGCCGTCCAACGGCGCCACCGCGACATAACCGTCCGGGTCGTCGATGCGATCGGCGATCCACTCCACCGGCGCGGCGAAGTAGTAGCCATCGGTTCCGCGCAGCCGGAAAGTCAGTATGCCGGCAAGCTTTCCTTCGGCGTCGAACAACGCGCCGCCGCTGGCCCCCGATGTGAATGCGGTCGTGGTCTGGATCACCTTGCTGCCATTGAGGTCGTGCAACGCACTGATGGTTCCCACGTGCATCTGCATGCCCGCGCCACCGGTATATCCGGCCGCGGCGACTTGCTGCTCGAACTGAAGGTCGCGTGCGCGCGCCAGCGGAACCGTCGGGACGCCCTCGAGGCCGGGCACTTGAAGCACGCACAGATCGAGGTAGAGATCGGCACGCTCGGACGCAGCCCGCCAGCGCGCGCCGCCACGGACCAGCATGACGATCTCGGCGTCGCGCGTGACATGGCAATTGGTGACGAACTTTCCCGGCGCCACGCTGACAGCGGTACCGAGCGAGTATCCGCCGCTGGCCTTGATCGCTTCGACCTTGAGGACGCTGCCGGCAAGCGCCATGGTGCGAACGCGATCGAGCTCGGCCGCGCTCGCGGACAGGCTGCAAGCCGCAAGCGCCAGCCCCAGACACCCGAGCGGACGACGGTCCGCGACGAGATGGGCAATCGCCTCAAGGCAGTGGCGCACCGCGCTCATCGAGTTGCGGAACGCCATAGGACGAAAGGATCGCGCTGATCTGCTTTCTGTTTTTTTCGATGAGCTTCTCGATCTGATCCTTCCACTCCTTTTCGCCGTATCGCACGCCCATCGCGATCTCGTAGTCGAACCTGACGTTCTTCTCCGAGTTGAGCAGCACGATCGCGAGCGGCTGCGCCGGCTGCTTCTTGACGTAATAGCCGGCGATCGGCCCCCACACGATGGCCGCGTCGATCTTTCCGGCGGTGAGCTCCTTGTCGATGATCTCCCCGGCGTATTGCTCGGGGTCGGCATTGAGGGTGCGATAGGGCACGCCCTGATCGACGAGGTCATGCCTGACGAGCCACTCGCTGGCCGGCGATCGATCGTAGATGCCGATGCGCAGCGATTTGAGTACGTCTTTCGGCAGCGCCAGGAACTGCTCGGCGCTCGTGACCGACGCGAGCTTTCCTTTCTTCGGAAAGACCAGCGCGTATGTCGAGCGGTAGTAGGGGGTGGTGACCAAGACCTGATCGAAGCCCTTGGGCACGCTCATCACCAGGTCGCAGGGATAGTCGGCGCCGGGGACCTTGAAGCGCAAGGTGTTCCTGATGAACGCCATGCGCTGCGGAAAAAAATAATACTTGAGCGGCAGTCCGAGTTCCTTCGCGAACAGCTCTGCGATCTTGTCTTCGTAGCCCTCGCCTTTGGAATTCGAGTACGGCAGATTGTTGGGATCCTGACAGACGCGTAACGCCTCGCGCTTCTCCGCGTCCGCACCCTGTGCGTGACTCGCGGTCGAAAACGACGACACCAGCACGGCCGTCGCCAACCACATGCCACAGGTCCAACGCCATCTCGCGCGCTCCATCATCGTTGCCGCCCTTCTCGATGCTCTCGATTATTTTTGCGGCTCGACCTTCGCCGCCTTGATCGCGCCATCGGAGCGACCCTTCAGATAGGCGTAGAGCGAGTCCATGTGGTCCATCACGTTCTTGCTTTCCTTCCAGCTGGGCATGCCCTTGTCGACACGACCCTCGGCGATGGTCTTCTTGAAGTCGTCCTTCGAAAGCACCTTGAGGCTCTCGATGAGCGAGGGGCCCACCAGGCCCTCCTGATTCGGTCCATGACAGCGATCGCACGCGGCCGAGCGCCAGGTCCTGAAACCCTCCATCACGTCCGCGTTCACCTTGGTTCCATCGATCACGGTGCCGTAGGGTTGCGCCCCGGTACTTGCGGTCGCCTTTGCGGGTGCGGGTTGTTGCGCACCGGCTGCCGATGCCATAGCGGTCAATGCCGCCAACACGATCCATCTTTTCATCGTTCGGATGTCCTTCAAATGAGAGGTGATACCAGCACGATCCGATCGCAGCGCTTGAACCGTGCAGTGGAATCGGACGCACATCGGACGCAGCAGCGCAATGCGCTTGCAGTGCGATCGACGCTGCGCTGCGATAGTTCACCGGGGATATGAAAAAATGGCGTCCCGCCGACATCGACGGGGCGCCACTTCACTACGACTCAGCGATCAGTTGTCACCAAGCGCGAAGACGGTCAGCGAACCACCCAGGTTGGTGTACTGGGACAACTCCTTGTAGCCGCCCACGGCGCCAAGTCCGTCCGCATCCTTCTCGAGTCCGGCCGCCATGCCGATGCCGGCCCAGCCGCCGATGCCCGAATACACGCCGACGTACTGCTTGCCCTTGAACATGTAGGTGAACACGTTGCCGATGATCCCCGAGGGCGTCTTGAATTTCCACAGCTCCTTGCCATCCTTGAGGCTGACGGCCTTGAGGTAGCCTTCGAGCGTTCCGTAGAAGATCACGTCACCCGCGGTCGTCAGCGGGCCGCTCCACACCGAGAACTTCTCCGGCAGCGACCAGACGATCTTGCCCGTGCCCGCATCCCAGGCGATGAAGTTGCCCATCCCGCCGTGGCTGTTCGGTGCCGGGTACATCGCAAGCGTCGCGCCGACATACGGCTGGCCCGCGGTGTAATCGACCTTGAACGGCTCGTAATCCATGCAGACGTGGTTGGTCGGAACGTAGAACAGGTTGGTCTTGGGGTTGAACGCCGCAGGCTGCTGATCCTTGGTGCCCAGCGCTGCCGGACAGACGCCCTTGGTATTGACGTCGGCACCGTTCCTGGCCGTGCTGTACTTCGCCACGGTGACCGGACGACCCGTCTTCATGTCGACACTCGTCGCCCAGTTGACCGCCGGATCGAACTTCTCGGCAACCAGCAGTGCGCCGTTGGTGCGATCGAGCGTATAGCCGAAGCCGTTGCGATCGAAGTGCACCAGCGCCTTGACGGGCTTGCCCTTGACGTTGATGTCCGCGAGGATCATCTCGTTGACGCCGTCGAAGTCCCACTCGTCATACGGGGTCATCTGATACACCCACTTCACCTTGCCGGTGTCCAGATCGCGCGCCCACACGCTCATCGACCACTTGTTGTCACCCGGCCGCTGCGCGGGGTTCCAGGTACTGGGGTTGCCCGAGCCGTAATACATCAGGTTGAGCGCCTTGTCGTAGCTGTACCAGCCCCACGTCGTGCCGCCACCGATCTTCCACTGATCGCCCTTCCACGTCTTGAGCGACGAGTCCGCACCGACCGGCGCGACCTTGCCATCGACCCAGGTCGTGGTGGTATTCGGATCGATCAACATTTCGGCATCGGGTCCGACGCTGTAGCCGCGCCACACCATCTTGCCGTCCTTGATGTTGTAGGCGCTGATGTAGCCGCGCACACCCCACTCGCCGCCGCTGATGCCGGTGACCACCTTGTCCTTGAAGACGTGCGGCGAATTGGTGTTGACCGCGCCCACCTTCGGATCACCGTTCTTCACCGACCAGACTACCTTGCCGGTCTTGGCATCCATCGCGACCAGCATCGAGTCGGCCTGCTGCAGGAAGATCTTGCCGTCGCCATAAGCCAGACCGCGATTCACGGTATCGCAGCACATCTGCGGAATCACGGCCGGATCCTGCTTGGGCTCGTATTTCCAAACGATCTTCTGCGTGTTCAGATCGACAGCGAAGACCTTGTTGGGAAATGGCGAGTGGATGTACATCATCTCGCCGATCACCAGCGGCGAACCCTCGTGCCCGCGCAGCACGCCGGTGGAGAACATCCACGCGACCTGGAGCTTCTTGGCGTTGCCGGCGTTGATCTGATTGAGCGCGCTGTAGCGGTGGTTGAAATCGTCCCCCGCCTGTTGCGCCCAGTTGTTCGGATTGGCCATCGCCTTGTCGAGGTCCGCGTCGGCAAGGGCCGCAACGGGCGCAGCGAGGGCGAGTCCCAAGAACCAATACTTCAACTTCGATTTCACATGCATGGCTGTCTCCTGGTGCAAAGCGTTCCAGTGAAATTGCTGTTACCGGGATGCTTGCGGGTTTCGTTGCAGGCCCGGACATGACGCCGGATCCTTACCCATTCGCGATGCGCATCACCAGCAACTCTCGGTATGTGTTCTCCTTCGTTGAGTTGCAGTATTCGGTGATCGCGAGACCAGCCTGTGTGAACTGCGTTACGAGCATAACGGGTTCTTGGAATCAAGCCAAGAGCGAGTTTTGCTTGGCCGGGCGGCACGACAGCCCTAAATTGCGCGACGCGAGCCGGCGCAAATCGAAACGATCGAGTCGGTGGTACAAGACGGCTGCCGTTTGCTTGACGTCGCCGCACATCAACAACGAGGATCAGGATCAAGACCATGACGATAGGCAGGAACAGGAGGCCGCGACACGCGCTCGCGGCATGCGCAACCACGATCGCATTCAGTGCCGCGCATGCCGCCGACAATCCGGCCGAGGTGTTCGAACTGCCGCGCATCGAGGTGATCGGCACGACGCCATTGCCCGGCCTGGGTACTCCGATTCGCGACGTGCCCGCCAATGTGCAGGTCTACACCAGCAAGGAGATCGGCAGGCAGCGCCAAGGCAATCTCGGCGAGTTCCTCGAACAGAATCCCACGAGCGTGTCGATCAACTCGAGCCAGGGCAATCCCTTCCAGCCGGACGTCAACTATCGCGGGTTCACGGCATCGCCGCTGCTCGGCACGCCGCAGGGCCTGTCGGTATTCCAGGACGGTGTCCGCATCAACGAACCGTTCGGCGATGTCGTGAACTGGGACCTGCTGCCGCAATCGGCGATCTCGAGCATCCAGTTGATCCCGGGATCGATCCCCGCGTTCGGGCTCAATACGCTGGGCGGTGCGCTCGCGGTGTACACCAAGAGCGGCAGCCAGTATCCGGGCGGTGCGCTCGAGTTGTCCGGCGGATCGTTCGGGCGCAAGACGCTTCAGCTCGAACAGGGAGGCAAGTTCGGAGACTGGGATTACTTCGTCACCGGCAACGACGCGCGCGACCGCGGTTGGGCGGACCACAATGCCAGTCACGTACGACAGTTCTTCGGCAAGGTCGGCTACCAGACCGAGAAGACCGATCTCGACCTGAGCCTGACCTCGGTCAACAACATTCTCGAAGGCACGCAGACGCTTCCGTCGTCGTTCCTCGACGACATCCGGCAGGCCTATACCTTTCCCGATCGAGCCCGCAACACACTCGCATTCGTCGCGTTGAAAGGCAGTCACTTCCTCACCGACGACCTGCTCCTCAGCGGCAATGCCTACCACCGCAACTACCGCAATCGTAGCGTCAGCAGCAATGTGAATCGCGACTTCGGAAGCGTCGATCCGACCACCGGCGCGGTGGACGACATCCAAGCGACCAACGACCAATCGCAGATCGATCAGACCAACCAAGGATACGGCTTGCAGCTCACGTATTCCGGCGCGATCGGCACGCACAAGAATCAGTTCACGATCGGTGGCAGCAGCGACTTCGGCAGGGCTCGATTCACGCAGGATACTCAGCCCGCACAGTTCACGGCAGCGCGCGACACCGTCGGCATCGGCGACTTCACGCGCGACACCGATGCGGATACGCGCAACCGCTACGACGGTCTGTTCGCGGCCGACACCTTCGCGCTCGATCCGCGCTGGACCTTGACGGTCTCGGGTCGCTACAACCGCGCGGTGGTCAGCATCGAAGATCGCAGCGGCAACGCGCCATTGCTCGACGGGACGCATCGCTATGCCCGCTTCAACAAGGCGATCGGCATCAACTTCAATCCCGATGCGCGACTGACCACCTATGTCTCGTACAACGAAGGCATGCGCGCTCCGACGCCGATCGAGCTGACCTGCGCGGACCCCGATGCGCCGTGCAAGCTTCCCAACAATTTTCTTGCCGATCCCGATCTCAGGGAAGTGCGCTCGCGCACCGTCGAGACCGGCGCGCGCGGTCAATGGAACGAGAGCTCGTCATGGAGCGCGGCGATTTATCGAACCGAACTGAGCAACGACATCCAGTTCGTCAGCAGCGGTGCGGGCTTCAGCAATGCCGGCTATTTCCAGAACGTCGGCAAGACCCGGCGCCAGGGCATCGAGCTGACCGCGAAGGAAAAATTCGGAAAGCTTGCGGTGACCGCACGCTACAGCTACCTGCAGGCGACGTTTCAATCCGGCTTCATCGAGAACAGCGCGAGCAACTCGAGCGCCGACGCGACCGGCGCGATCCAGGTCGAGCGCGGCAATCGCATCCCCGGTCTGCCGCAGCACGTCCTCAAGCTGCGTCTCGACTACGCATGGAACGACGCGTGGTCCATCGGCTCGAGCGTCAACACCACCAGCTCGATCTACGCACGCGGCGACGAGAACAATCGGGATGTGCATGGAAAAATTTCCGGCTTCACGGTCGTCAACATCGATGCGCGGTACCAGATCGGCAAGGACCTCGAGCTGTTCGCGCGCGTCAACAACCTGTTCGACCGGCGCTATGCGAACTTCGGCGTGGTCGGCGCGAACTTCTTCACGGGCCCGAACCGGACCTTCGGACCTGCAGCCGGGGTCGATCCCGCGACGGAACAGTTTCGATCGCCCGGAGTTCCGCGCGGCGCTTGGCTCGGGCTGCGCTATCGCTGGTCGTGAACGCGGTCGCTTCGCCGACTACAGCGGAATCGAGGCGCTCAGGCCCACCATATAGGTCCGGCCCGGCGCCGGCTCGAAGAAGCGGCCGTTGGTTTCGTTGATGATCACCGACCCCGCATAGCGGCGAGCGAACAGGTTGTCGATGCGCGCGAAGCCGGTGACCGTCCAGCGTTCCCACTGCAGCAGGTAGCCGGCGCGAATGCTGGCGATCGCATAGCTCGGCGCCGCGTCGCTGTTGATGTCATCGACGAACACGCGGCTGGACGCGCGCCCTTCGATCGCCGCACGCCAGCCCGACGGCGGCGCCCACGCCAGTTCCCCATAGAAGCTCGAGCGCGCGATCCCGGGAATCTTGTTGCCGCTCGCCACCACCCGCGTCGGCGCCGGACAGGGCGTCGCGGTGCAGGTCAGAAAGCCGCTGCGATAGCGCGCGTCGAGCAACGTGTAGGCGAGCTGAAACTGCGTGGCGTTCCACAGATCGCGGCGTAGCGACAGCTCGAGGCCGTTGCGTCGCGTGTCCCCGGCATTCTGAAACGTGGCGCGCCCGCCGAGATTGTTCTGGGTCACCAGCTCGTTGTTGGTGTGGACCTGGAAGACCGCGGCGGTGACGGTGCCGACCACGGTGCTGCGCGCCTTGATGCCAGCTTCCACGCTGGTGCTGTGCACCGACTGCAGCGCGAAGTTCAATCCGCTGGCCCCGTCGGGCCGATACGACAATTCGTTGAGCGTGGGCGTCTCGAAGCCGCGACCCGCGGAAACGTAGAGGCGCAGGTCATCCACCGGCGCGTAGACCACACCGGCCACCGGCATCACCGCGTGATAGCGCACCTTGCCGCTGTCGTTGGGATTGGTGGCGGTCACGAATCGGTCGGATGACTCGAAGCGTACGTCGCTGCGCCGCGCCCCCACATCGAGGCTCCACTGCGGCGCGAGCTTCCACGAAGCCTGGAGGTACACGTCGGCATCGTCGACATCGTTGGTCTCGTCGCGCCGCAGGTCGCCCTGCACGCCGAGGGTCGTGCCGATGAAGTTGCGATAGCCGCGTCGCTTCTCGTTGAGCCGGTCGTACGCGAGGCCTGCCACCACCGTCAGCGGACCGAGCGGCGCATCGCGAAAATTTCCGGTCCAGCGCAGATCGACGCCGCGATAGTCGCGGCCGAGCGCGATCACGCCGCCGGGAGAAAGCGGACTCGCCTGAGCCGCGACCGGAATCGCCTGGAACTGGATGGTGTTGCGATGGCCGTCGTAGGCAACCACACGGATGCTGCTGACGTCGTCGAGACGCCGCGTATAGACCAGCCCGGCCTGGGTCTGGTCCATGGCCTTGCGCGTGTTGAACAGGAGCGC
>JBBQCA010000047.1:0-17788 GCA_038318315.1 Burkholderiales bacterium
AGCCGGTCAACTCGCTCGACGATCTGGGCAATGCGTTCGATGCGATCAGCTACGAGAAGGGCGCGGCGGTGCTTTCGATGTTCGAGAGCGCGATCGGCGAAGAACGTTTCAGGAACGGCGTGCGGCGCTACCTGTACGAACACGCGCACGGCAATGCGCGGTCCGAGGATTTCTTTCGCGCCATCGCTGCCGAGGCCGGTCCCGAAAACGCGGTGACGATCGCCGGCATCAAGAGCTTCATCGAGCAGCCGGGCGTCCCGCGCCTGGCGGTCTCGCTCGATTGCGGCCCCGATGGCAAGGCGCTGCCCAAGCTCGTGGTCGCGCAGTCGCGTTATCTCCCGGCCGGGCAGACGACCGCGGCGCAGGCTGCTGCGCAATCGGCCGCACCGCCAGCCGCATCCCCGGCCGCATCCCCGGCTGCACAGCGCTGGACCTTTCCCGCCTGTTTCCAGTTCGGCCGCGGCGGTGACTTCAACGAAACCTGCGCCCTGATCCAGGAGCCGCGCACGGTCGTCGCGTTGCCTTCGGGCGAGCGTTGTCCGCGGTGGGTATTGTCCAATCGCGGTGGCGTCGGCTATTTCGTGTCGTCGCTCACGCCCGAACTCACGCAGCAGCTGGTCCACACGCCGCTGCTGCCCTCCGAAGCGATCCCGGTATTGCATGACGCCGCGACCCTGACGGCAAGCGGCGAATGGTCCGCCGACCTCGCGCTGGAATTGTCCACGCGCTTCGCCAATCATCGCCAGCTGCCCGTGGCCGAAGCCGCGAGCGATCTGGCGGCGGTCGTGCGGCCTTCGTGGCTCGAAGGCGCCGGCGAACGCGAGGGCTTCGCGCGCTATGCGCAGAAGAATTTCGGCGCGCGGGCCCGTGCGCTCGGCTGGACCGTGAAGGCTGGCGATCACGACGGCGATGCGATCCAGCGTCAGAGTCTGGTGCCGTGGGTTGCCGACATGGGCAACGATGCGGTGCTGCAGAAAGAGGCGACGCGTCTGGCGCGCGAATGGCTGTCGGCCAAGGCGCCGTTTCCCGTCGGCGCGCGATCCGCGTTGCGAACGGCTGCGCGATTCGCGCAGGGTCCGTCGGGTCGCGAATTGCTCGACGCCTGTCTCGATGCTCTCCATCGCGTGACCAGCGGCGACCGGCGCGACGTGCTCGCGGCGCTCGGGTCGTTTCGCGATCCGGCGCTGGCCGAATTGGCCTGGGACGCGCTGTACGCGGAGAAGGCCGACGCGCGCGAAGGGGTATCCGCAATGCGCCTGGGCGCTGCCAACGACGAGGCCGCCGCAGTGCTCGCGGTTCGTTATCTGCGCGGGCACTACGATGCGATCGTCAAGCGTCTGCCCGAGTACTCCGCCGCGTGGTTCCCGCGGCTCGGCGCTGCGTTGTGCGACCCTGCGCAGAGGGCCGAATTCGAGGCGACGCTGGGCGACAAGGCGAGCCGCGTGCCGGGAGGCGCCCGCAACTATGCGCAGGGCATCGAGGAGATCGGCATCTGCATCGCGGCACGGCAATCGCAGCGCGCGGCGCTCAAGAACTATCTGTCGAAGCAGTGATGAGATAATTGCGGGCGGCGAGAAAATTCGAAGATTTCCGTCCTGAAACCACCGCCAAAAAAAGCAAGCATGCTGCGTCAACGCACCATCAAACAAATCGTCAAGAGCACCGGCATCGGCCTGCACTCGGGCACGCGCGTGGTATTGACGTTGCGGCCGGCACCGCCAGACACCGGCATCGTGTTCCGGCGCATCGATCTCGATCCGCCGGTCGACCTGCCCGCCAGTGCGATCGGCATCGGCGATACGCGCCTGGCATCGACCCTGCAGAACGGCGACGTCAAGGTTTCGACGGTCGAACATCTGATGTCGGCCTGTGCAGGTCTGGGCCTCGACAATCTCTATGCCGATGTGACGGCCGAAGAGATTCCCATCATGGACGGCAGCGCGAGCTCGTTCGTGTTCCTGCTGCAGTCGGCGGGCATCGAGGAACAGGCACGCGCGAAAAAATTCATCCGCGTCACCAAGCCCGTGGAGATTCGCGTTGCCAACACCTTGGGAAACGGCGACGACGCGTGGGTCAGGCTAGACCCCTACTTCGGATTCAAGCTCGACTTCTCGATCGACTTCAAGCATCCGGCCATCGACGCGACCGGTCAGAAGCACAGCATCGACTTCGCCGATACTTCATATGTCAAGGATATTGCCCGGGCGCGCACCTTCGGTTTCATGCACGAGGCCGAGGCGCTGCGCTCGATGGGCCTGGCACGCGGCGGCAGCTTCGACAACACCATCGTGATGGACGAGTACCGCATCCTCAACGGCGAGGGGCTGCGTGATTCGGCCGAGTTCGTGAAGCACAAGATCCTCGACGCGATCGGCGATCTGTATCTGATCGGCCATCCGCTGATCGCCGCATACAGCGCGCACAAATCAGGGCACGGCATGAACAACCGACTGTTGCGCGCGCTGCTGGCTGATGAGTCGGCCTACGAGGTCGTCACCTTCGACGACGAGTCCGCCGCGCCCAGGGCCTTCACCTTCGGGCTCACCAGCGAGGCCGTGCCGGCATAACGCCTTCGACTTTCCGGCAGCTAGATTTTGCGTCGCCTGATCAAGCGCTCGACCGCGGATTTCAATGGGGAATCCGCCAGGCCATTGCGCAGATCCGCGAACGCGGCCAGCCCTTGCGACGAGATCGCTGCATCTTTTTTTTGCTTGCGGCGCGCGGGACTGGCGTCCGCCCTGCTCGGTTGAACGCGCACCCGAATTGAGCTAACCTGCCATCCCCGGTCGAGCAAGCCGTCGCGTAAACGCGGCAATGTTTGACGAAGTTTGGCGGCAGCACCCGCTGACGAGACGTGCAGGATCAGGACCCCGTCGTCACATCCCGCCACTTCGCAGGTTTCCCTCAAAACCGCCGGCATCAGGGCGAGCGTGTCTTGCCCAAGCCTCAGATTGCGCAGTGCGCCCGGCAGGAGCGCGGCCGCTCCGTCGTGGCGGCCGAGAAAATCGATGACGGGCGCGGTAGCGCCTTGCAGATTCGGTTTCATCAGTGGCGCCGATGCGGCCGGTGCGACCTTTCGTACGGAGCTTGAGTTCGTGCAGATCATTCTATTGCATCGACGTTTGGCAAAAGCGCGCACCTTGACGCTGTCGAACCGACAGATCGCGTTCTACCTTGCGCTGATGATACTGACGCTGGTCGTGTTCGCGGCTGGCGTTGCCGCGCTTGCCCTGCGTTACGGTGGCGAGCTCAAGATCCCGGTGGTTCGCAGCCTGCTCGAGGCGGGCGTCGACGACGACGCGGCAAAGAAGGAACATTACCTGCGCGAGAACCTGAACGCGATGGCGGTCAAGCTCGGTGAGATGCAGGCCCGCATGATGCGGCTCGATGCGCTCGGCGATCGAGTCTCGGGACTCGCGGGCATCAATCCGCAGGAGTTCGATTTCAAATCGCCGCCGCCGCGCGGCGGGCTCGCGCCGACCGATGCGCGTGCGTTGACCATGAACGAGTTGCGATCCGAACTCGATCGCGTCGCCCTCGATGTCGAGCGTCGCAGCGATTTCCTGAACGCGGTAGAGACCGAACTGATCAACGCGACTCTCAAGAGCAAGATGATGCCGACCATCCAGCCGGTCGATGTGGCCTACAACGCGTCGGGCTTCGGCTTGCGGCTCGACCCGTTCACCGGCGCGCAGGCGATGCATCAGGGCATCGACTTCGTGGCTGCGACCGGGACGCCGATCGTTGCGGCCGCGGGCGGTGTCGTGATCGCGTCGGAATGGCATCACGACTTCGGCAACATGATCGAGATCGACCACGGCAACGACATCCTCACGCTTTACGCCCATGCGTCCAAGGTGTATGTGCGCGTGGGCGACGTGGTCAAGCGCAATCAACACATCGCCGATGTCGGGTCGACGGGACGAGCCACCGGCGCCCATCTGCACTTCGAAGTGCACGTCAAGAACGTGGCGCAGAACCCCGACAAGTTTCTGCATGCCGACCGCGCCGTGGGTTCGCATCGCGTCGCCGTGACGCGCTGATTGATCGCCGCCGCTTGAATTCGGGCGGTCATACCGCCATCTCCAGGTCCTGTCGGGCTATACGCCTCCCGAGTGCGCTGAGGTCGCATGATAAAATCGCGCCCTTTTTCCCAGAACGCGCGGAACGTGTACGGCGTGCAAACGCCCGTGATCGTGAGCCCAGGTGGCTGGCGCATTCGCAATTGATCGACCTCGGCGTCGGCGAACCGCTTACTGACGTTTCGCTGACTTACGCTTCGTTTACTCACGCTTTCAACCGAAAGATCGCTCGGCTTTGCCTGAAGCGATCCTCCTCATTCTTCCATGGTCACAGGTCTTCTCAAGAAGGTCTTCGGCAGCCGCAACGATCGCTTGCTGAAGCAGTACCGACGGACGGCCGTTGAGATCAACGCCTTCGAACCCGCGATGGTCGGCTTGTCCGACGAAGCGCTGCGGGGCAAGACCGATGAACTGAAGGCGCGCCACGCCAACGGCGAAGCGCTCGACGATCTCCTGCCCGAGGCCTTCGCGGTGGTGCGCGAGGCGTCCAAGCGCTCGCTCGGCATGCGCCACTTCGACGTGCAGTTGATGGGCGGCGTCGCGCTACACCAGGGCAAGATCGCCGAGATGGGCACCGGCGAAGGCAAGACGTTGACAGCCACGCTGCCGGTCTATCTGAATGCGTTGACCGGCAGGGGTGTCCACCTCGTCACCGTCAACGATTACCTCGCGCAGCGCGACGCCGATTGGATGGGGAAGGTCTACAACTTCCTCGGGCTGAGGGTGGGCGTGAACCTGTCGCAGATGCCGCACGACCTGAAGCAGAAGGCCTACGCCGCGGACATCACGTACGGCACCAACAACGAATTCGGTTTCGACTACCTGCGCGACAACATGGTCTACGAGACCGGCGAGCGGGTGCAGCGCGACCTCGCGTACGCGATCGTCGACGAAGTCGATTCGATCCTGATCGACGAGGCGCGCACGCCGCTGATCATCAGCGGCCAGGCCGAGGATCACACCGAGCTCTACGTGCGCATCAACACCGTGCCGCCGCTGCTCGAGCGCATGACGATCGAGCCCAAGACCAACGAGCCCGAGCCCGAAGGCGACTTCTGGGTGGACGAGAAGGGTCACGCGATTCAGCTCTCGGAAGCCGGGCACGAGAAGGCCGAGAAGATCCTCGAGCAGATGGGCCTGTTGCCCGAGGGCGCGTCGCTTTACGACCCCGCCAACATCCTGCTGGTCCATCACCTGATGGCGGCGCTGCGCGCGCACAACCTGTTCCACAAGGACCAGCACTACGTGGTGCAACCCGGCGAGGGGAATGGAGAAGTCGTCATCGTCGATGAATTCACGGGCCGGCTGATGGTGGGACGCCGCTGGTCCGATGGCCTGCATCAGGCGGTCGAGGCCAAGGAAAGCGTCAAGATCCAGAACGAGAACCAGACGCTCGCGTCGATCACGTTCCAGAATTACTTTCGCATGTACGGCAAGCTGGCCGGCATGACCGGCACGGCCGATACCGAGGCCTACGAGTTCCAGGAGATCTACAATCTCGAGACCGTGGTCATCCCGCCCAACAAGCTTTCGGAGCGCGACGACAAGCTCGATCAGGTCTACAAGACTGCCGGTGAAAAGTACAACGCGATCATCATGGACATCGAGGACTGTCGCGCACGCGGACAGCCGGTTCTGGTGGGCACGACATCGATCGAGAACTCGGAGCTGCTGTCGGGTCTCCTGACGAAAAAGAAATTTCCCCATCAGGTCCTGAACGCCAAGCAGCACGCGCGCGAGGCCGAGATCATCGTGCAGGCGGGCTCGCCGGGCAGCGTGACGATCGCGACCAACATGGCCGGCCGCGGTACCGACATCGTGCTGGGCGGCAACGTCGAGAAGCAGATCGATTTCCTGCGCGCAGATGAAGCCAAGAACGACGAAGAGAAGACCGCGGGCATCGAGAATCTTCGCAACTCGTGGCAGGGCCTGCACGATCAGGTGGTCACCGCGGGCGGCCTGCACATCATCGGCACCGAGCGTCACGAGTCACGGCGCGTCGACAATCAGTTGCGCGGCCGCAGCGGACGCCAGGGTGATCCGGGCTCGTCGCGCTTCTATCTGTCGCTCGACGATCCGTTGTTGCGCATCTTCGCGGGCGATCGCGTGCGCGCGATCATGGACCGCCTGAAGATGCCCGAAGGCGAACCGATCGAGGCCGGCATCGTGATGCGCTCGATCGAGTCCGCGCAGCGCAAGGTCGAGGCGCGCAACTTCGACATTCGCAAGCAGCTGCTCGAATACGACGACGTCGCCAACGACCAGCGCAAGGTGATCTATCAGCAGCGCAACGAACTGCTCGAAGCGAAGGACATTTCCGAGACGGTCGGGTCGTTGCGGCATGGCGTGTTCAAGGCCGTGGTGCGCAACTCGGTGCCCGAAGGCGCGGTCGAGGAGCAGTGGGACGTGCCCGGCCTCGAGCGCGCGCTCGCGTCCGAATGGCAACTGGATGTTCCGTTGACGCAATTGCTCGAGAGCGAAGAGACGCTGACCGGCGAGGACATCATCGAACGCGTGACCAAGGCCGCCGACGAGTCGTACGCGGCCAAGGTCGAGCTTGCGGGCAGGGAGGCGTTCGGCGGCTTCGAGCGCTCGATCATGCTCCAGAGTCTCGACGTGCATTGGCGCGAGCATCTGGCGGCACTCGACCATCTGCGTCAGGGCATCCATCTGCGCGGCTACGCGCAGAAGAATCCAAAGCAGGAGTACAAGCGCGAAGCCTTCGAATTGTTCTCGCTTTTGCTCGACACGATCGGCAACGAAGTCACGCGCATCATCATGACGGTGCGCGTACAGACGCAAGAGCAGATGGTCGCGGCCGAAGAGCAGATCGCGGCGGCCGCGCCTGCACTCGAGAACGTTCGTTATCAGCATGCCGATTACGAAGAGGCGCTGGCGACGGTGGGCGACGGCGAAGAGGTCGAAGCGATCGAAGAGCCATCGGTGGGTCGCATGAAGCCCGTCGCCGCGGCGACCGCCGTGCAGCAGGTGCGGCGCTTCACCGAGAAGATCGGGCGCAACGATCCCTGCCCGTGCGGCAGCGGCAAGAAGTACAAGAACTGCCACGGCAAGCTCGCGTAACGCGGGCGTGTCGGCTTGCGCGAGGATGAAGGCATGAACAACGAAGCGCATGCGGAAGCGATCGACCTGCGTAGCGACACCGTCACGCGCCCGACGCCGGCGATGCGTGCCGCGATGCTCGCAGCCGAAGTCGGCGACGATGTCTATGCCGACGACCCCACGGTCAACAAGTTGCAGGAGCGGATGGCCGCGATGGTCGGCATGGAGGCCGCGCTCTTCATGCCCTCGGGCACGCAGAGCAACCTCGCCGCGCTGATGACGCATTGCGCGCGCGGGGACGAATATCTCGTCGGTCAACTCGCGCACACCTACAAATACGAAGGCGGCGGCGCGGCCGTGCTCGGCAGCATTCAGCCGCAACCGATCGAGAACGCCGAGGACGGCAGCATCCCGATCGCCAAGCTGCGCGCGGCCATCAAGCCGGCCGACGATCACTTCGCGCGCACGCGCTTGATCGCGCTCGAGAACACGATGCATGGGCATGTGCTTGCGCAGAATTATGTGGAAGAAGTTTCCGCGCTCGCGCGTGAACGCGGGTTGAAGATGCATCTGGACGGCGCACGCGTCTTCAACGCCGCGGTCGCAAGCGGCGTGTCGGTCGAAGCACTGTGCGCACCGTTCGACTCGGTCTCGATCTGCATGTCGAAGGGCTTGGGGACGCCGGTAGGCTCGCTGCTGTGCGGCCCGCGCGAATTTATCCAGACCTCCCATCGCTGGCGCAAGATGCTGGGCGGCGGCATGCGGCAGGCGGGCATGCTCGCGGCTGCGTGCCTGTACGCGCTCGATCATCATGTCGATCGCCTCGCCGAAGACCATGCCAACGCGGCGCACCTCGCCGATGGATTGCGTGCGCTCGGCCGCCTCAACGTGCGCGGACCATTCACCAACATGGTGTTCGTCGACGTGCCGTCGGACGACATCGCGGCGCTCGGCGCGCAAGTGCGCGAGGCGGGCATTGTCGCGACCGTCGGGATCAATACCCGGTTCGTCACGCATCTCGACGTCGATAGAGCCCAGGTCGATCGCGTGATCGAGACGATCACGGCGTTCTACGCGCGACGCTGATTTCCGCGGTACTGCTCGCGCCCCGAATACCGGGTGGGCCGGGAGCGCTTAGAGCACCACGCCGCTCGCGCGCAATTGCCGTAGTTCTTCGAGAGTGCAGCCGCTGTCGGCCATCAACGCATCCGAGTCCTGGCCGAAGGCCGGTGCCGCGAAGGGTGCGGGTCCGGGCGTTCGTCCGAACTTGATCGGCCTGGTCACACCGCGGTAGGGCCCGACGATCGGATGCTCGATGGTCGCGACCATCTCTTCGGCCAGCACCTGCGGATGGTCGAACATGTCTTCGATGCGGCGTGACGCGGCGCAGGGCACGGCGTCGCCGAACAGGGTTTCCCATTCGCCAGCCGTATGCGCGGCCAGCGCGGCATGCAGTCGCGGAACGATCTCGGCGGCGTGGCTCGCGCGCTTGCGCACGGTGTCGTAGCGCGGATCGTCGGCAAGTCCCGCGAGCCCGACCTTCTCGCACAGCGCCTTCCAGAATCGCGGTGTATTGGCCGACAGGTAGATGTGTCCTTCGCGAGCCGGGTGAATGCCGGTGACGCCGCCTGAGCGCATGTCGCGACCGATGTCCAAGGGTTCGCTGCCGGCCCAGATCATGCGCGCGGACTGCATCGTCAATGCGCTGCGCAGCAAGGACACGCCGACGTATTGGCCGAGGCCGCTACGCTCGCGCTCGAACAGCGCCGACGCCACTCCCGCGGCGACCAGGGCGGCGGCGTAGTAGTCGACCACCGAGCCGTAGATGATCTCGGGCGGGCCGCCGCGCTTGCCTTGCAGCGCGCACATGCCGGTCATGGCTTGCAGCACCTGATCGTAGCCGGCCTTGTCCTTCATCGGACCGGTCTCGCCGTAACCGGACACGGCGCAATAGATCAGGCGCGGATTGATAGCGTTGAGTTGCTCGTGCGCCATGCCGAGGCGCTCGGGCACGCTGGGTCGGAAGTTGTGCACCAGGATGTCCGCATCGCGGACCAGCCGCAGCAGCAGCGCCAGGCCCTGGGGCTTCTTCAGGTCGAGCGCCAGGCCCAGCTTGCTGCGGTTCACGCCGATGAAGGCGCGGCTCTCGGCTTGCAGCGTCGAGGGGTAGTTACGCAGGTTGTCGCCACCGGGCGGCTCGATCTTGATGACTTCGGCGCCCTGGTCGGCCAGCAGGGTGCAACCGTAGGGACCTGCGATATAGGTGCTCAGATCGAGTACCCGCACGCCGCTGAGCGGACCGCGAGGGCCGGACCGTGCAGCCAGCGTGTGAGGAGCAGACTTTGCCATGGGGAGCAATCAGGAGGCCGTCAACGCCAGTGCCGGTTGGAGTCTGACGGGTTGCTGTGCGGAGAAACAGGCCGGGTTCGTATGCTCTGGCACAACAGTTTCTTTCTTGATGAGCAGGCTCGACGCGACGGCGCAAGTCAGTCGGTACCTGTGAGCAAGTCCGGTGCCACCGACATCCAGGTGAGTCGCCAGGCGCCGTCGTCGCGGCCGCCGGCGCGGTAGTAAGGACTGAACGTGATCGGCGAGCGGTAGCCCAGACTCATGTGGATTTCCGGGCCGCCTTCGTCGCGTGGCGATCCCACCACCTCCAACCACTCGGCACTCGAACTTCGCGGAGGCCGTATCGTCTCTTCGACCTTGAAGCCGTCGATCAGGCTGCTCGCGTATGCGAGTGGGCCGCGCGTGATGGCCAGATATTCGTAGCGCAGCACCAGCTGGCGCACTGGCAAGCCGTCGGGAGCCCGGGACTCCTGGACGTTCTGGTTGACCCTGCGGTGAATCATCGGCGGCATCGGAAAGTGCAGCACGATCTCGTCGTCGCTGTGCCATTCGCGTTCGAGGGCCGCGTAGTTACCGGGCGTTGCGACACGGATTAGATCGACACCATTGACCTGGACGGTGGACGTGCTCGCCCATGCGGGAATGCGCACGAAGATCGTGAAGCGCGCCGCGCGTTCGGACCTGATCCGGATGCGGATCGCGCCATCGAAAGGGTAGTCGGTAATCTGGTCGAGGCTGACGATCCCTGCCTGCGGCAGCGCGAACGCAGCCTCCCCGGGTCCGAACAAGTTGATCGTGATGTTGCCGTCCGCCGAAACCACATACGCCAGCCCGGGCAACTCTTCGAGAGCCATAGCGCCGCTCGACTTGCAGCAGCGCCAATAGGTCGTGTGCACCCGCCTGCCGTTCGGAAACGAGTAATAGCACCAGTTCTCGCCGTCGGCCGCCATGGCGCCGAGCAGGTCGTTGTAAGCCGAACGCTCGATCTCGTCCGCGTATTTTGCGTCGCCGCTGATCGCCAGCAGTTCCCGGTTCAACTGGATCCATGCGAGCACGGAACAGGTTTCCACGTAGCCGTGCGGACTGAAGAAGCCGGCCGGGTTGAACACCTCGCGCGACCGATGCGCGACGCCGCCCCACGGCCCGCCGCCGAGCGTCAGGTGATGGGCGCGCAGGTTGTGCCAAAGGCGCTCGGCTGCGCGTTGGTATTCGGCCGCCCCCGTCGCCTTGTGCAATTTGGCGAGCCCGACCAGATTCCATATCAGTTGATAGGCTTTGCCGGTGGCGATCTCGGACGCGTCTACACAAGCCAGCGCCCGCGTGAGCAGGGCAAGGTCGGGGTTGTCATCGGCTTGCCTGCTGATCAGCAACGCGAGTTCGAGATAGCGCTGCTCACTGGTTTCGAAGAACAGCTCCAGCGCCGGATCCATCAGCACGGTGGCCGACATGCCGTGGTGGTTGCCGAGCTCGATGATATCGATGGCGCCGTCATTCAGCGTGCGCCAGCACAGATCGCCGATCTTGCACGCCGCGTCGAGATAGCGTGGCGTCGGAAAGTGTCTGTGCACTTCCAGCAAGCCGAGGATCAGGTAGGCGTGGGTCCAGATGTCCCAAGTACGCAAGGCTGGAGCGCCGTCCCAGGTGCCGGGCTTGGACGCTTGCTTGCGCATGAAGCGGCGCTCGGGCGCGTAGGTTCCGAGATAGCCATCCTCCTCCTGTACGCCGACCAGGTAGTCCGCGACACGACGGATGTTTCCGAGCAGCATCGTATCGTCGGTACGGGCGGCCGCCTTCGCGGTCGCGTAAAGCCATTTGCCGGCGTGCTCGCCGTACCAGTCGCCTTCGAAATTCTGGCGACGATGTTCCGGCGAGAAAATCACGATCGCCGGGCTGGTTTCGTCCACGATGAAGTGTGTCAGACGACCCGCATGGTTGGCGGCCAGTGCATCGCCCAGCAGCCCCCGCAGTTGTACGCGTGGAGTATTCATTGCTTCAGATAACGGGCGATGGCTTCGATCTCGTCGCCGCGCAGGCCTTCGGCCTGGGCGCGCATCGCGCCGTCAGCGAGCGAGTGGACGATGTCGGTGTAAGGGCGCGCGTCGATCAGTTCGCGCGGTGGAGTACTGCCCTGCGCATGATCGTGGCAGACCGCGCAACGCGATGCGTAGATGGCTTTGCCGTCGGCACGGCCCGAAGCGATGCGAGGCCGAGCGTTCGGTGGCAAGACTCGGGCTGCCTCGGCCGCGCTCGCCTGCGTCCCACCCTGCTGCGGCTCAACCCCGCGCGACGGTAGCGGTTGGCGGATGCCGAAGGCCTGGATGCGGTCGGTTCCGACGAACACGTTGCCGCGCGCGAACGCGGGTTCGTTGTACTTGCCGCTGGTGAACAATTGTCCGGGTGCGCTCTTCCACAGCAGCTCAAGTGACGCTGCGTCGAACGCGTAAAGCACCGGTCTCGGTGCGTCGGCGCCGGAGAGCAACGCGGAGCGGCGCGCGTTTTCGTCGAGCACCCAGACGACGCCATCCTGGGTTCCGTTGCTGGTGACGACCGGGGAACCGGGATTGCCGAACACCTGGTCCATCTGCTGACCGTCGACACGCAAGTAGGCAGGCCGCCCCGGCGCGGTCACGACCTTGAGACGGACCAGCGAGGGGGCAATGCCGACGGACGATCCTTCGACTTTGCGGGTCGCGCCTGTAGCGAACACGTAGTAAGCGCCGCGTGCATCGCGAAAATAGGCCGGCACGGAACGGGACCGCGCCTGTTCCAGCGCCGCATCCTTTTCGGAATAGGGCCCGAATACATTCAGCGGCCCGCGCTTGCCGAACTGCGGCTGGTCTTCCGGCGGCAGCAGGGATGTATCGCTCGCCGCGTCTTTGCTACATGACCGACGCCTGTCCAGGCGCCCCGGCAAACGCGCGCGGTCGAGCAGATAGGCATTGCCCTGTTTGCCACCGACGACCATCAGCCGCGGCGTCGCGGTGATCGCAGGGTCGAGATCGGGCAGCAGCATGGCGCCGCCGGAGCCGAGGTCGATATCCAACGCGGCCGTTTCGCAATAGTTGAACGGCGTGTAGGTACCTCGCAGGGCGAAACCCGACGAAGCCGAATCGGACAGCTCCAGCACCGACTGCGTCCAGTCGTTGGCCTGATCGGCAAAGCCGTTGAAGCCGCTCCCCGTCACGGCGAAGATGTTGCCGGCCGCGTCGACCGCCGGGCCGCCGGCGCCCCAGATGCCACCGCTGCCGCGATGGGGCATGGCCACCGAGGCGAACGCGGGTTGCAAGCTGCACGGCGGCGCAAGCCGCGTGCGCCACAGGATCCTTCCTGGCGCCACGTCGCCGACCTGCGCGGCATTGACCGCATAGACGTATCCGGTGTTGCTCGCAGCGAAGACAACCGGGAACGTCCCGCCCTTGTGTTCGCCTGCCGAGACTTCCACCCGATCGATATAGAGGGGAGACGCGTATAGCCGCACGGGCTGACCGTCGAAGGCGTCGAACTGCGGCGATTCCCACAGCAAACCGAAAGCCGGTCCCGAGACTTTCGCAGGGGTGAGCACGGTTTCCGTCGAATCCCAGCCGGTGCGCTGCGGGTCGCGATGAAACGTCGGCGCATTGGCGTTCGCGACAAGGGTCGCCGGATTCCGGGGCGTTGCGCTCATCGCCGCGCGGGCCACCAGCGTGGCCGCGTCCGGCAACCCCGAGCGCACGCCGCCGTCGGGCACGGTCATGCCTGCGGTCCAGAAGATCGCGTTCAGAAGCATCTTCCTGACCATGGTCTCGTCCAGAGTCACGAGATAGTGCGCACCGGTGAATCCGAACGAGCGGCCGCCATCATCGCGCTCGAAGGCCCAGGCGACCGTGCTCGCTTCTGGCGTGGCAGCGACGAGATGCGCGCCGTTTCGGTACTGGGCGTGCAGCGTCGCCTCGAGAATCGGAACGAGCCGTCCGCCGCCGGCGTTGAAACCCAGGGTCGGATAGAACTCGTCGCGGTATTCGAAGGGATGCACACCGCGACTGGTGGGGTGCGAGGACGCAGCCGACACAAGTCGTGCCGACTCGGTAGTCCGGTCGAACATGCCGTATCGCGCGGCACCCAGCCAGCGCGGCAGATCGAGGTCGTCGCCGGGCGGCACGGTCGATGCCTGATGCAGGACGACCAGGCCCACACCTTGCCTCATCAACGCTTCGAATCGGGCGCGCCTGCGTGCGTCCAACAAGGGATGCTTGTCCATCCCATCGAAGTACCAGACGATGGTCGCCGCTGCGTCGAAGGCGGCCGGATCGGCGGGCCAGCCGTCGGGATATGCATCCACCGTCAGGTTCTCGGTCGCGTTCATGTCGGGCGAGGATTCCAGGAACGCCTTCAGCAGACGGACGCCATCGGGATAGTCGTGGCGCGCCGGCCCCTCGCTCTTCGCGCCGCCGATCAGGATGATCTTTCGGGATGCATGCCCGTCGCATTCGGGTGCCAGGCAAAGCAGGATGCAAGCGAGCAGCAGCGTCGGCCGAAACGAAAGCATCAGCAAGCGTCCACGACGCAGCGAAAGCCGACACAACCGGAGCGATCCTTGCACGGCGCCATCAGCAGGTATTTTCCATGCTGATCGAGTCGGTAAGCCTGCGGGAAATACCAGTGCGAGCTTTGCGGCTGATACGAGCTACCGCCACGCAACGCCGACGCGCGCGTGTGTTCGTCGGCGTATTCGTCGGTCCATTGCCAGACGTTGCCCACGAGATCCATCACGCCGAACGGGCTGGCTCCTTCCGGATGTGCGTCCACATCCGCGGGCGGCAGCAGTACGCGGCCGCGGTTCGGTTCGGGTACGGCGTCGGGATTCCATTGATTGCCCCAGGGATAGAGTCGCCCGTCGGTTCCCTGCGCCGCGTATTGCCACTCCCATTCATGCGGCAGACGCTTGCCCGCCCATTGCGCATACGTACGCGCATCTTCGAGCGCGACCCAGGTGACGGGCTTGTTGCCCCAGCCGGGCTGTGGCGCCCCGTTTTTCCAGTCGCGCAGGAAGTGATGATCGTCGCGCGGTCGGTAGCGCGTGGCATCGATGAAGGCCTTGAACTGCGCATTGGTTACGCAACAGCGATCGATGAAGAAGGCGCCCATCCGCAGCAGCTTGTGGTGACCGCGCCGCGGGCTGCTTTCCCATGGGTATTGGAAATCGACACCGGCCCAGGTCTGCCCTTCGATCTCGATGCCGCTCACGACGAAGTCGAAGGCGCTCGCGGGAATCGCGACCATACCGTGAGGCGCGGTCGCAAGCTCCCGCGTTGGTTCGATCGCCACCATGCTTTGCGGGATTGCGCGCCATTGGCTCGAGAGCGATTGCAGCGGCACTTGCGCAAGCGCGTGCATACGTGCGAGGAAGGCTTCGAGCCCATCGACCTGCGATTCCGACTCGACGGCGAGCAGGGCGCCGAAGCCGCGCGCTTCGAGTACCAGCTCGAACGTTGCCGTCGCGTCCGCAAGCCTGGGTTGCACTTCCACACCATTCCAGACGTCGAAGTAGCGCGTACCCGCGCGATGAGGCACCGCGATCTGCTCGCCCGTCATCTCGTACTCGTTGCGATTGACGAGGGTCCACAGCGCGATGCCACCGCGCGGGAAGCAGCTCGCGAATATCCCGGCCTGCAGGGTCGCCGCGTACGGCTGCCACTCTGCGCTCACCATCAGCGGCGCGAACATGCGCGCGATCGTCGCGACCCGCCGCAGCGCCTCGGCGTCTCGGGGCGTGAACTGGTTCCAGATGCCCCACACGTTCTCCCAACTCGTGTATCCGATGCCGTTGAAGAAGATGTAGTGCAGGTCGTCGGTGCGATCGCGGCCCCAGCGGTTCTCGACGTTGATCATGTGGCGCGGCTCGAGCCACTTGAACTTGGCCACCGCGGGGATCACTTCGGTGGACGCCTTGCCCCAACTCTGGTGGTTCCAGATCAGCGCTTCCTCGGCGCTGGCGGTCGATTCGGGCTGGAACACCAGCGGATGCCCGAGCGCATCACAGGCTTCGCGAAACGCGCGCGGCACGCCGTTGTAGGTGTCGCCGTTGACGCCGTCGGCATCGACCGCCTTGGCCAGTTCGGCGATCACCTGCCAGTCGCTCTTGCCGAAATCCCGCGTGCCGTTGTCCCACGGCATGGTGGGCAGGAACACCTTGACGCCGCGTCGATGAAAGTCGGCCACCGCGCCGCGCAGCCCCTCGATGCCGCCGGGCAGGTCGGCCGCCAGCTCGGTCTGGTTGCGGTCGTCGATGCCGATGTTGGGATAGACGTACCAGATCAGCACGCTGTCGATGCCGCCATAGCGTTGCTCGAGGTCGTCGAGATAGCGATCGACGGTGTAGCGGCCCGCTACCGGATCGTGGAAATAGCGATCCTCGACCATCATCTGCGTGTGCACGAAGTTACGCTGCGCCCATTGCAATTCGGGCCGACGGTATTGCGCGTCGTCGTAACCGATGCGGATCAGGTGTTCGCGCCGCCACACCGTCAACGCGGCACGCCAGCCTTCTGCCGAGCCGGCCACGTCGATCTTCCATTTGCCGATGTTCGCGAATGGCCAGCCGGGCGCCTTGCCGGGCAGCGGCAGGTGCGCGCCGATCGTGTGCGGGATTTCGTGGTCGGTGATCTGCGGCGCTGTCGATTTGCCTCGCGGCGGCGAAGGCGGCAGAGGTCTGCTTTCCGAAGGCGAACTCATGGGGATTTCAAGAGAGGTTGATCAGGCATGACGCCGCAATACGATGCCAGTTCATGGTTGCGTACGTCTGGCGGCAGGTTCGATGCGAGGAAGTTTCCCACCTCCTCACTCGTCGGGATGCTGGCCTGTGCTCCGAGGCGCGTAGAGGCGAGTGCCGCAGCGGCGCTCGCGTTGCGCAGTGCTGCGGGCAGCGCGGCCCCTTGGTTCAGCGCGGCGACCAGCACGCCGCAAAACGTGTCACCGGCCGCTGTCGTGTCGACGGGTTCGATTTGGAACGCCGGTTGCAGGAAGAACTCGCCACGCTCGCGCGCGCAGCAGCCGCGGGCGCCGAGCGTCACGATCACACACGGCACCTCGATGTTCGCGAGCGCACTCGCAACGCTGCCGTGGTTGCCGGTAATCGTTGCGAGCTCGCCCTCGTTGACGATCAGTACATCCAACGAGGTGAGCAGCGCCGCAGGGAGCGACCGCGCCGGCGCCGCATTCAAGACCACCGTGACTCCAGCCGCTCGCGCGGCCGATGCGAAAGCGCTCACGGTTTCGATCGGCGTTTCAAGCTGAAGCAGCAGATGGCTGAAGCCCTCGAGTGCCGGCAAGTCCGAAGGGCGCAGCGCAAGGTTTGCGCCCGGCGCGACCGTGATCGCGTTCTCGGCGTTTTCGCTCAGACAGATGAAGGCGGTACCGGTGGCTTGGTCGGCAACGCGCAGCACATGCAGCTTCACACCAGCGCTGCGTAGCGAGCTCTCGATGACCTTGGCAGGGTTGTCGTCGCCGAGGGCGAGCAGCATCTCGGTTGGCGACCCACCCGCGCGCGCGCAGGCGACCGCCTGGTTCGCGCCCTTGCCGCCGGGGAAGGTCGCGAAGTCGCGCCCGAGCACGGTTTCGCCTGGTACAGGAACATGCGGCGCCCGCACGACGAAATCGAGGTTGGCCGAACCGGCGACCAGGACGCGCGATCGAGCTGAGGGTTTCATCGAAGCGATTGATACACCAGGTCGTAGAACTTCGCGCTGATCTTCGGTAGCTCGGGCATGCCGCTCGTGGCCTGTTCGCGCGGCAGATGTTGCATCAACAGGATCGCGATCAGGTGCTGCTTCGGATCGATCGTGTAGTAGGTCGACGCGGCACCCGACCAGCCGTATGCGCCGATCGATCCCGCGCGATCGCGTTGCGCGGGGTCGACGACGATGGACCCGCCCAAGCCGAAGCGTTCACCGCCTAGCAATTGTCGACCCGGATTCACGTCGGGCGGCAGTTGATCGCGCATCATCGACCGTACGGTCTCGTTTGCGAGGATCGCGCGACCGCCGAGACGGCCCCCATCGAGCAGCATCTGGCAGAAGCGCGCGTAGTCGGCCGCGGTGGAGTAGAGCCCCCCGGCGCCGCTTGCATAGTGCTGCAGGCGCGCGCCGGGATGCACCGCACTGGGTCCGTCGTGAAGCACCAGGCGACCATCGACGCCCATCGTGCTCAGGTCGGCGATTCGTGCGCGCTTCTCTGCGGGCACGCTGAACCCGGTGTCCCGCATCGCCAGCGGGTCGAGGATGCGTCGCTGCACGAAAGTCTCGAACGACAGGCCGCTCGCG
>JBBQCA010000048.1:0-17656 GCA_038318315.1 Burkholderiales bacterium
ACGCGATGATCGTGCTCTGCATCGCGACGTGATACTTCTTCAGCAAATCCTTCTGGCTGTCGAAGTCGATCGTGAACAGCGTGTAGTCGCGATAGGCCGGCTGCTTCATCAGTTCCGCCTGGATAGGGTCCTGCTTGGCGCAGGTCGGGCACCACGGCGCGCGAACCGACAAGACGATCGGCTTGCCTTCGGCGGCGAGCTTGTCGAAAGCCGCTTGATCGTAGGGCGTGATGGAGCTGGCCGATGCCCATGAGGCCAGCGTCGTCAAAGCGAGCGCCGCGAAGATGCGTGCGATATTCATGAAATTCTCCTGGGGTGTACGGAAGGATGTCTGCGCGACGTACCGAACGCTGAGCCTGCCATTGGTCGCGCGACGCGGCGAATACTTACAACGCAATCGATCGTCAGCAGCGGGCGACCGTTTGCAATCCCGATACCCCCCAAGTCGCGCCCGCCACCAAGTCAAAGAGCGCCGGTTTGAACTCCCAGGTAACGACAAAAACATAGTTGTCATGGCAGTCGATGGAATATTCATAGCTGCTATTGCCATCGAGAAAACCGCCTTGCGCGCTACGAAGGTTGATTTGAAGCTGCGACTTCGGGCCGTATTTCGCGTCTGCGACATTCGGATCGAATTGTCCCGGCGGGGGAACGTAATGCGACTTGGCTCGCCCCGACGCGACCAATTGGGCGGAATAGATCGCCGAGCAACTAACCTGATTGGTATTCGGATCGGTGAGTCGAAACACCGAGAAGACCTGGTCCTGAAAGCGATAGAACTCGTCGGTGCCGCCCGACGCCCACCTGATCGACAAGATTAGCGGATCAGCTTTCCACGTCTTGGATTCCGGCACCACGTGGAACTTGGCGCCATGCTCACGCTCATGTTGTGCCAAGCCGATCAGGCTGAGGAAAAAGGGCGGCAGTTGCACCGTCGGCTCAGGCTTCCAATGGACGGGCTCCTGATGTAACGCGACGCCCGAGTGGACCGTGTGCGTCGTTGAAACACCCTCGTGCCGCGTGCCGGCTCTCGAAGGCCGTTCACAACAAACACCCTCCAGTTGCTCGATGCGCGACCGCAGGCTTTGAAGGTCTCGGCCAATTTCATATTCGTTCATGCTTGCTCCTGGTTGGAACACGTGTGTCGGCCGCGCGTCGGTCGACCACCGTCGACGAACAGGGCTCGCGGCATATTGAGGTAGCCCACCGGTGTTGTATATCTCGATCGGGACCGCAGCCTCGACGTCGCGCTCAATCGTGCTTGCGCGCGTCCTCAATCACCTTGCCGTCGTTGGCAAGTTGGCCTGGCGACACGAACTCGACGTCGCCCCGCAACCGGGTCACGTCGCGGATCGATTCAACGATCGCCGCACGGCGTACATCGTCGTCATCCCCGACAGCGCCTGCGCGCTCGCACATCAAGGTCATGCGATCGTCCCCGATCGCGCCGGAAACGACCATGCGCGCACGCGCAACCTCCGGATGGCGCTTGACGATGGCGGCGATCTGCGCTGGATGCACGAACATGCCGCGCACCTTGGTGGTCTGGTCGGCCCGCCCCATCCAGCCCTTGATGCGCCGATTGGTGCGGCCGCACGGCGACGGTGTGGACAATGACGCCGCGAGCACTGCCGACAGATCGCCGGTCGCGAAGCGCACCAGCGGATAGTCATGATTGAAATTCGTGACGACGATCTCGCCCACTTCGCCATCGGGCAGCGGCTCGCCCGTGCCGGGCCGCACGATCTCGACGATCACGTCTTCATCGACAACCAGGCCGGGATGCGTCACGCCATCGGATTGCGTTTCGTATGCGATGCATCCGAGGTCGGCCGTGCCATAGAGCTGCAGCACGCTCTTCATGCCGTGCTCGATCAGCCATGCGCGCAGCGTGGGCGGCAACGGCTCGGCGCTGCACAGCGCGTGTTCGAGGCTCGAGATGTCGGCGCCGGTCTCGATCGCCTTCTCGATGATGAGCTTCAGGAACGACGGCGTGCCCGCATAGAACGCGGGCTTCAGTCCCGCGATCGCCTGCAGTTGCATGTCGGTGTTGCCCACGCCGGCGGGGATGACGGGGCATCCGATCTTCTTCGCGCCGCCTTCGACCATGAAGGCCGCCGGCGTGAAGTGATACGAGAACGCGTTGTGCACGATCTGTCCGGGGCGCAACCCGGCGGACCACAGCGGCCGCGCGAAACGCCACCAGTCGTCGCCGCGGCCTTCAGGGTCGAAGGTGGGGCCGGGCGACATGAACAGCCGCGAGAGGCCGGATGTATCGGTCGCCGCGAGGCCGCCCCACGGGGGCACGGCTTCCTGCATGGTCTTCAGGTCGGACTTGCGCGTGACAGGCAACGCGGCCAGCGCGGCTTGCGACGTGATGTCGTTTTCGTCGACGTGGGCAAACAGCTTGGCGAAACCGCTTGCCGTTTTCGCGCGCGCGATCAATGCGGGCAGACGCTGCATCAGATCGGCTTCGCGCGCCTGGGCGTCGCGGCTCTCGCGCGCATCGAAATGCGCGCCTGCCGGTCCCGCGCCCCATGCCGTCGTGCTCATCGCTTCCCTTCGCTGGCGGCCGTCATGATTTTTCCTTGCAGGGTCTTCGAGCGCTTCGCCATCACTCGTCCGTCAGCTTCGCTGCACGCCGCTTGGCCTCGTCGATGAACTTGCGCTGATCGGGCGCCGTATCGACCGGGTAGCGATCGAAGCCCATGCCCGATGCCTTCTTGAGATCGCCGAAGAGCTTGCCGTCTTCGTCGTGAAAATGCACGAAGGCCTGCCCGACCAGATAGAAGATGCCGACCTGCTTCTCGCGCACCTGCGGGATCGCGCGCAACTGGCGGATCAACGCCTGCAGATGGGCGAGAGCGTCCGGGCCGGCATGCGCCATCGTCGTCTCCGAGTCGTCTTTCGTGGCGCCGACTAGCCGAGCCAGCGCTTGCGACGCCGATAGAACTTGTTGTCGCGAAAGCTCTTTCTCTTCTCCCCCGACACGCCGAGATAGAACTCCTTCACGTCGTCGTTGGCGGCGAGCGCAGCCGCGTCGCCGTCCATCACCACGCGGCCGTTCTCGAGGATGTAGCCGTAGTGCGCATTCGACAGCGCGATCGTGGTGTTCTGCTCGGCCAGCAGGAAGGACACGCCTTCCTTCTGGTTGAGGTCGCGCACGATCGTGAAGATCTCCTCGACGATCTGGGGCGCGAGGCCCATCGACGGTTCGTCGAGCAGGATCATGGTCGGGCGCGCCATCAGCGCGCGGCCGATCGCGGTCATCTGCTGCTCGCCGCCCGAGGTGTATCCGGCCTGGCTGGTGCGTCGCGTCTTCAGGCGCGGGAAATAGGCATAGACCCGTTCGAGCTGCTCGGCCAACGCGGCCCGGCCTATACGTTGCGTATAGGCGCCGGTCAGCAGGTTCTCCTCGACCGTCAGGTGCGCGAAGCAGTGCCGTCCTTCCATCACCTGGATCACGCCGCGCTTGACGAGATCGTTGGGCGTAAGGCGATCGACACGTGTGCCTTCGAACTCGATCGAGCCCTTGGTCACGTCGCCGCGCTCGGCGCGCAACAGGTTCGAGATCGCCTTCAGGGTCGTGGTCTTGCCGGCGCCGTTGGCGCCGAGCAGCGCGACGATCCTGCCCTTGGGCACGTGCAGCGACACGCCCTTCAACACCAGGATCACGTGGTCGTAGATGACCTCGATGTTGTTGACCGCGAGCAGCGGAGCGGTCGACACCAGAGGTGTGGAGACGGGGAGAGCCGACATGGGCAATCGTTCGGTTGGGCTCGCGGCTCTTCCCGTATGCGGGGAAGAGCCGCGAGGTCGATCAGCTTTCCTTCGAACAATCGCGCGGCGTGATGCCCTTCTGCTTGCCGTAGTCGATCGCCGACTGCTCCAGCAACGGCCGCACCAGCGCGCGATTGCCGTCGATCCAGTCCGACACCAGGTTCCACTTGGTGCCGTCCCACTGCTGGATCTTGATCTTGCCCGAGCCTTCGTGGTCGAGGCAGCTGGTCTTCATCGCCGGCATCAGGCCCGACGCGTTGAGCTGCTTCAGGCGTGCGTCCGACAGGTCGAGATGCTCGAGCGCCCAGCGCACTTCCTCGCCCGACAGTACCTTCTTGCCGTACTTGGCCTGGCCCACGCGCAAGGCCTCGACCGTGATCAGGCCGATCACCACGCCGCGGTTGTAGTTGATGCCGCCGATCTTGGACTTGTCCTGCATGTTGCCGGCGCCGCCCGCGCCGTACAGCGTCTTCTCGATGTCGAGGATCAGCGGCGTCTTGCCCGACACGTTCATCGCCGCCGACATGTAGCCCTTGGCCGCGTCGCCCGCGGGCACCGTGTCTTCTTCGGAACCGGCCCACCAGCTACCGATGATCTTGTCGCGCGGATAGCCGATCTTCTGCGCGGCCTTCATCGCGGCCTGGTTCATCACGCCGAAGCCCCAGAAGATCACGTAGTCGGCCTGGCTCTGGCGGATCTGCTGCCATTGCGCGCCCTGCTCGCTGCCGGGCGGCGCGATCGGGATCACCGTCAGCTCGAAGCCGTTGACCTTGGCCTCGGCCTGCAGATAGGTGATCGGCTCCTTGCCGTAGGCGGAGTCCAGATACAGGTAGGCGATCTTCTTGCCCTTGAGATTGCCCTTCTCCTTCTGCGAGATGTACTTGACGATCGCGGTCGCCTGCATCGGATAGGTGGTGATCAGCGGGAAGGCCCACGGGAAGTAGCGGCCGTCGATGGTGTCGGTGCGACCGTAGCCAGTCTGCACCAGCGGCACCTTGTCGGCCGCGGTCTTGTCGAGCAGCGCGTAGGTGATCGGCGTCGAGACCGGATGGATCATCGTGCCTTTGGTGGGGCTCTTGGTCTTCAGGCGTTCGTAGCACTCCACGCCGCGCGCGGCCTGGTATTCGGTCTCGCATTCCTCCCATGTGAGCTTGATGCCGCCCACGCCGCCTTCCTTGGCGTTGACGTACGACATGTAGTCGATGAAGCCGCCGAAGATGCCGGTACCGGCAGGACCGTAGGGCCCGACGCGAAACGACAGGACGCTGAAGAACTGCTCGTTGGCTTGCGCGGCTGCGGGCGCGGCAGCGGTCAGCGCCGCGATGCCGAGCACGCCGGCACACACCGCCTTGAGGCTTGAAATTTTCATGCTTCTCAACATCGCTGTCTCCTCGAATGTAAGACGGGTCTTATCAAAAATCGGGTGTTGTGGAATAGTCGATCGGGCGGCATGGCCTCAATGCGGGAACGGCCAGATTCTCAGCTTCTCCTTGCCGATCTGCCAGAGCCTTGCCAGGCCGTGCGGCTCGACGATCAGGAAGAAAATGATCAGCGCGCCGAAGATCATGAATTCGATATACGTCAGTGACGCCTTGTTGAAGTTCATGTGCAGCAGTTGCGCCACGTCCGGAATCGCCACCGACAGGAAGATCGGCAGCACCGTGAAGAAGGCCGCCCCGATGAAGCCGCCCATGATCGTGCCCATGCCGCCGACGATGATCATGAACAGGATGCGAAACGACATGTCGAGGCTGAAGGCTTCGGGCTCGACCGTGCCGATGTAGCAGAACGCGTAGAGCGCGCCGGCCACGCCGCAATAGAACGAGCTGATCGCGAACGCCAGCAGCTTGGTCTTCATCAGCGGAATGCCGATCACCTCGGCGGCCACGTCCATGTCGCGCACCGCCATCCACGCGCGACCGGTGTTCGAGCGCGCCATGTTCTTGGCGGCCAGTGCGAGCACCGCGACCACGCCCAGCACGAACAGGTAGTTGCGCATCGGCGAGTCGATCGCGATGCCGAAGAAGCGCACCGGCTGCGCGCTGATCACGCCCGATGCGCTATCGTTGGTGAACCAGGGAAACTTCTGCAGCGCCCACACCACGAAGAACTGCGCGGCCAGCGTCGCCACCGCGAGGTAGAAGCCCTTGATGCGCACCGACGGCAATCCGAACGCGATGCCGACCAACGCCGCGCACACGCCCGCGAGCAGGAACGACACGATGTGCGGCAACCACGGCACGCGCAACACGAAGTTGTAGGCCGCGAACGCGCCCACCGCCATGAAGGCCGCCGACCCCAGCGAGAGTTGTCCCGCGTATCCGGTGAGGATGTTCAGCCCGATCGCCGCAAGCGAGAAGATCAGGATCGGGATCAGCAGCGCCGTGAACCAGTAGTCCGATACGAACAGCGGGATGATCACGAACGCCACGGCCAGCATCGTGAAGAACGCGATGCGGTCCTGGCGGATCGGCAGCAGTTGCTGATCTGCGGCATAGGTGGCCTTGAACTGGCCGGCTTCGCGATAGAACATGGCGGGTCGATGATCCTCAGACGCGATCGATGTGGCGTTCGCCGAACAGGCCTTCGGGTCGCACCAGTAGGAACAGCAATGCGAGCACATACGGGAACCAACTCTCGATGCCGCCGCCCACGTGCGGACCGATGAACACTTCCGCGAGCTTCTCGGTGCTGCCGATGATCAGCCCGCCCACGATCGCGCCGGGCACCGACGTGAAGCCGCCCAGGATCAGCACCGGCAGCGCCTTCAGCACGATCGACACCAGCCCCAGTTGCACGCCGTTGCGGGCGCCCCAGAGCAGACCCGCGACCAGCGCGACGAAGCCCGCCACGCCCCACACGATCATCCAGATCACCTGCAGCGGAATGCCGATCGACAACGCCGCCTGATGATCGTCGGCGACCGCGCGCAGTGCGCGGCCGATCTTGGTCTTCTGGAAGAACAGCGCCAGCCCCGCGACCAGCACGCCGCAGATCGCCGCGGCCGAAAGATCGAAGGTCGAGATCGAGAAGTTGTAGCGCTCGATGAAGAAGGGCAGCGGCTCGTCGGGTATACCCAGACGGATCTCGTGGCTCTCGTTGCCCCACAGGAAAGGGCCGAGCCCCTCGAGGAAGAACGACAGGCCGATGGTGGCCATGAACAGCGAGATCGCCGGCTGGTTGACCAGCGGTCGCAGCACGAAGCGTTCGGTGACGATGCCGAACACGATCATGATCAGAAGCGCGAGGACCAGCGCGAGACTGAACGGCACGCCCTTGGCGAGGATGCCGACGAACGACAGCGCGGCGAAATACACCATCGCGCCCTGCGCGAAATTGAACACGCCCGAGGCCTTGTAGATCAGCACGAAGCCGAGCGCGACGAGCGAATACATCACCCCCGCGAGCAGGCCGCCGATCAGGACTTCGAGGAAGAACTGCACGCCTAGCCTCCTTTGCGGTGCACGCGGAAAGCCCTGCTCATCTCTCCCGTGAAGGGGGAGGTGAGCACGGGGGTGGGCGTCGCGTTCAATGCACCACCCCGAGGTAGGCGTCGATCACGTTCTGATCGGCCCGCACTTCATCGGGCGTGCCGTCGCCGATCTTCTTGCCGTAGTCGAGCACCACCACGCGATCGGAGATGTCCATCACCACGCTCATGTCGTGTTCGATCAACACGATGGTGGTGCCGAACTGGTCGTTCACGTCGAGGATGAAGCGGCACATGTCCTGCTTTTCCTCGACGTTCATGCCGGCCATCGGCTCGTCGAGCAACAGCAGCGTGGGCTCGGCCGCGAGCGCGCGCGCGAGTTCGACGCGCTTCTGCAAACCGTAGGGCAGCCGCCCGACCGAGGTCTTGCGAATGTGCTGGATCTCGAGGAAGTCGATTACTTCCTCGACGTGTCGGCGGTTCGCCAGTTCGGTCCTGCGCGACGGCCCCAGGTTGAGCGCGTCGAGCACGAAGTTGCCGTGCATCAGCGTATTGCGGCCGGTCATGATGTTGTCGAGCACGCTCATGCCCTTGAACAGCGCGATGTTCTGGAAGGTGCGCGCGATGCCTTCGCGCGCGGCGCGATGCGGCTTGATGTTCTTGCGCTCTTCGCCATGAAAGCGGATGCGGCCCTGCTGCGGGTGATAGACGCCGTTGATGACGTTGAGCATCGAGCTCTTGCCGGCGCCGTTGGGGCCGATGATGGCGCGGATCTCGTGCTCGCGGACGTCGAACGAAATGTCGGTGAGCGCCTTGACGCCGCCGAACGACAGCGAGATCGATTCGAGTTCGAGGATCACGTCGCCGATGCGACGGCTGCCGTGCGCGCCGGGGCCCGGTGCTTGGTGCTCCCGCTCGACCTCGGTCATGCCCTCGTCCATCGTGACATGTCTCCAATGGCGCGATGGCTCGCGCGCCGGTTGGCTTGCTCGGTGCCCAGATTGCGTCGCGCGCGAGTGCAGACGGGAGCGCGGACGACGCAGCGGACGGATCACACGGAAAATGGCCCGTCCGGAAACGGCATGCAGCGGGCATTTCCTCTGACGCGCGAGTTTCGCATCGAACGCCACTGGACGCGTTAGGGTTTAACCCTGCCGCGCGGGGTGGGATGCAGCCGGTACCTACTTGCGACGCTCTCCGTCTGTCGGCAGGCAACGCAAGTCGCCCCGCGCAAGCAGATCGGTGAGAACCACGGGATCGAAGGAACGCGTCAACGCGCTGTCGGCGCCGATGAAGAGATAGAAGCTTTTCAGCGGGCTGATCCATGACAGGCGCACGCGCACGAATCCGCGCGGCTCGCGCAGCTCGAACCACTCGCCCTTGCGCAGGTCTGCGAGGGTGGGCGCCGGCGCGGCGGGCGGGGCGTCGATCTCTTCGCGGGCATCGGCGGCCAGCATCGACGGCGTGGCCTCCTCGGCCGTGCGCAAGCCCCCGGCCTCGGTGGGTGCACCCGCGCTGCGCGCGTCGGCGCGGAGGATCTCCGGACCGAAGCTGCCCTCGCGCAAGCGGCGTGCGAAGTCGTCGATATCCAGTGCGTCGGGCGCATCGTGCGCGTCGCTGCCGGCGAGACGAAACGGACGATTGAAATCGCCCGCGCCGTGCGGCCGCTTCACCGCGACATACAGGAGGCGCGCCCAGTCCGCGAAGAAGCGATCCTGCTCGGCCCTGGGATAGTCGATCATGGCCAAGCCGTCGCGCAAGGCTTCGATCATGGTGGGCAGCAGACCGGCAAGACGACCGCGTTCGCCCGAGGTCGTCTTGGGCGCGGTGCTCCAGGCGAGGTCCACGCACAGGCGCTTGGCGCGCGCCTCGGTGGCGTCGCGTCGGGCGTCGCGCGCGCTTTCGCCGGAACGGCCGGCGGAACGATCGGCGCCGCCGCAGACGATATCGCCCAGCACGCGGCTCCACACGTCGAGCAGGAAGAAGCGGATGGTGCGATCGACCTCCAGGCCCGAGAGCAGTTGGCTGATCTGGATGGTCGCCTTGATCACCAGCACATCGCGGTCTTCCTGATCGGGTGCGAGCGCGGGCGTCGGGGTTGCCGTCGCGGCGATCTCGAACAGACGGCTTTCGAATTCCTCGAGCAGGCGCGCGTGCTCGCCCGCGTCTTCGGACGAGCCGTGGATCACCGCGTACACGACGCGTTCGAGTTCGGCGCGCCGGGCGCGGCCGCGGTCGCTGTCGAGCTTCCAGTCGGCGGCCGTGGTGTGCGACGACTGCGCGAGTCGATCGAGCAAGCGGCGCGTCGGATGGGTGCGCGACGCGAAGAAGGAATCGTCGGCCAGCGCCATCCTCAGCACCGGCAATTGCAGGCGCGCGAGCATGTTGCGGATTTCGGTGGGCAGGCGGTCATCGGCGAGCACGTGATCGAACAGGCTCGCGACGATGTCGAGCTTGGTGCGGTCGGCCGCATCGATGTACGCGGCGAGCCGATCGCGACAGGTGCGGATCACGTCCGGCACGATCAGCATGGTCTTGCGGATCGGCCCCTCGTTCGCGAGCGCGAACGATTCGTCGAAGGCATCGAACACCGGATCGGGCACGTCCAGCGGCAAATCGATCGCGGCCTGACGGCATGCGAGATCGGCCGCGACCGCATGCGTCTCGGCCAGTTCGGCGAGCGCGCGAGAGAGCGCGCGACGACGCAACGCGCCGTCGCGAAGCACGGTCTCGCGCCTGCCATCGGTCTCGGATTGCGAAAAAGAAGGAAGGGGATCGACATCGGGCGTGCGCTCACGCCGTCGGTCCCAGTGACGTTCGCTCTGGCATTCGTTCGGGCCGCGCACATCGGTGATGAGCGGCGCGAGCGCGTCGATCAGACCGGGCCGGTTGGTCGCAGCGTTCGTGTTCGCCTCCTCTTGCGAATCGCCGCTGTCGCTGGCGAGCAGAAGATCGAACTCGCGGTCGGGCCAAGCGATGTCTTGCATGGGATCCGAGGGAGGCGCGGAAGGATGATGGGCAGGCATGCGTCGGTCGAACCCGAATGCGGACCGCGCGACGCGATCGGTGCGTCGGTGGCGGGATAGGCTTACGTCATACCCATCGGCATCCGAAAAAAAAACTTGATGCCCGCCGCAAAGTTTTTTGAAATCTCCGTCAAGGGGCCGTCGCGTCTTCCCCTCACACGCGGGCCTTCTCCCGCGTCAACAGGATCACGCTGCCCACGATGACCGCCGTCGCGATGCCCTCGCGCAGGGTCAACACCTCGCCGCCCAGAAACACACCGAGCAGCACGGCGATCATCGGGTTCACGTACGCGTAGCTGATCGCGATCGTCGATGACACCTGCGAGAGCAGGTACATATAGGCGGAGAACGCGGCGATCGATCCGGCGAAGATCAGATACGCCATCGCGATCGCGGCGGCGGGAGTGGGCGGCCACGCCGCGGCCAGCGTCGGGCCTTCGCCGCGCAGCAGGCCCGCGATCAGCAGGACCATGCCGCCGGCCAGCATCTCGGTGGCGAAACCCATCGCCCCGGGCGCAAGTTTCAGTTTCTTCTGGCTCAGCACCGAGCCCAGCGTCCAGCTCGTGACCGAACACATCAGCGCGAACAGCCCGAGCGGGTGATTGGACAACTGCGCGCCGCTCGACAGCAGCACCACGCCCACGAAGCCCAGTCCGATGCCGATCCACTGCACGCGCTGCGGCCACGTGCCGAAGGCGCCCGACCACAACGCGGCCAGCAGCGGACCGGCGCCGATGAAGATCGCGGCCAGGCTCGACGGCACGAACTGCTCGGCGTACACCACGCCGCCGTTGCCGACGGCCAGCAGCATGGTCCCGACGATGGCGCCGTCGCGCCACTGACGCGCGGTCGGCATCGGCTTGCCTCGCATCAGCAGGAACACGAACAGCAGCGAGCCGGCGATCAGAAAGCGTATGCCGCCCTGCAGGAAAGGCGGGAACGAAGCGAGCGTGACGCGGATCGCGTAGTAGGTCGAACCCCACACCACATAGACGGTGGCGAGGGCGAGCAGGACCGAACCGCTCAGGCTGCGAAACACGTGCGAAGTCTGCAATCAGCCTCGGCCGACGTAAGGCATCTCGGTCGCCATCACGGTCATGAAGAGCACGTTCGCAGCCAGCGGCAGGCCGGCCATGTAGAGCACCGCATCGGCCACGTGGCGCACGTCCATCACCGGCTCGACCGCGGTCGTGCCGTTGGCCTGCAGGACGCCGCTCTGCATGCGGCGCGTCATGTCGGTGGCGGCATTGCCGATGTCGATCTGGCCGACCGCGATGTCGAAGCCGCGCCCGTCGAGTGCGGCCGATTTGGTCAGGCCGGTCACCGCATGCTTGGTCGACGTGTACGGCGCCGAATGCGGACGCGGCACATCGGCCGAGATCGAGCCGTTGTTGATGATGCGTCCGCCGCGCGGCGTCTGCGCCTTCATGACGCGAAACGCCTGCTGCATGCAGAAGAAGGTCCCGGTCAAATTGGCATCGACCACGTTCTTCCACTGCACGGGCGTGAGCTCTTCGAACGGCACCGCAGGCGCGCCGGTGCCGGCGTTGTTGAACAACAGGTCCAGGCGCCCGAAGCGCTCGAGCACCGCATCGAAGAACGCACGCACCGAGTCCGCATCGCCCACGTCGCACGCTTGCGCATGCGCGCGCGCCTGCCCATCGGCGCTGGCGAGTGCGCGCGTCGCTTCGAGCTTGTCTATGTTCCGGCCCGCGAGCGCCACGCTGTAGCCGGCTTCCAGCAACGCGAGCGCGACCGCGCGGCCGATGCCGCTGCCCGCGCCGGTGACGATGGCGATACGCGGTGTGTCCATGGTCCTGTGATCCTGTCGAAACTCAGTCGGGCAACCAGTAGATATCGATCGAATAGCCGTTCGGGTCGGCGCAGCGAAACGACGTGATCGCAGGCTCGTTCTGCATCGGACGCGTGATCGCGACCCCGCCCGCAGCCAGCGCGTCGTGCTTCGCGCGGACTGCATCGGGCGAATCCATGCGCATGCCGAAGTGAAACCATGGCGGCGGCGGTGCGGGCTCCGCATCGTCCATCAAGGCGAGCAGGAAATCGCGTTCGCCCTTCATGAAGGTGATCGTCTCGCCGTTCTTCTTGACCGCGAGGCCGAACCAATCGCGATAGAAGGCTTCGGACTGCGCGCGGTCTCGTGTATTCAGATGCAGGTGGGTGATGTCCATGGATGCCCGCTGAGTGTCGAAAGCCAAGCAGGCGACGATGATAGCCAACGCAAGCGATAGCTGCTCGCTCGCCGACCCGAATCGACGCTACCCTAGCGCCTCTCCAAACCGAAAGGACCCTGCGTGGGAATCGATCCACTACCGCTGGATGCGCGCGTGAACGACGCGCTGTCGAACATCTCGACGGCCACGATCACGACCGTGCTGTTGAAGAAAGGGCTGCGCAATGTGTGGATGCGCGGCGCGGCGCCGTTGCGGGGTGGCGAGGCGCGCCGCGTGGGCCGCGCGTTCACGCTGCGCTTCGTGCCCGCGCGTGAAGACCTGGCCACCCCGGCCTCGTGGGCCTCGCCGATTTCCACGCGCGCGGCCATCGAGGCCATGCCGGCCGGCTGCATCGCCGTGGTCGATGCGATGGGCGTCACCGACGCCGGCATCTTCGGCGACATCCTGTGCGCACGCATGGTCAAGAAGGGCGTCGCGGCGCTGGTCAGCGACGGCGTGGTGCGCGACATCGACGGCGTGCTCGCCACCGGCATGCCGGTGTGGTGTCGGGGAACGGCAGCGCCTGCATCGGTTGCCGGTCTTACCTTCGTCGGCTGGCAGGAGCCGGTGGCGTGCGGCGGCGTGGCGGTGTTTCCGAACGATATCGTGGTGGCCGACGCCGACGGCGTTGTGGTGATTCCGCAGGCGTTGGTCGACGACGTCATGGCCGCGTCGGCCGAGCAGGAGCGGCTGGAAGGCTGGATCATGCGCGAGGTCGAACGCGGGGTCGCACTGCCCGGGCTCTATCCACCCGATGAAGCGACGCGACAACGCTACGAGACGTGGCGGCGCGAACATGAGAGCGATGGATGAAACGCGAGGCGCAATCCGCATCGGGCGTCAAACGCGCTAAGTGATGCTTGTGAAAGTCGCTGGCAAGGACACAGAGACAGTCGTCAATGCTCTCATCAAGAATGCCCGCAAGCTGCCTCAGGAACTCTATAAATCGCTGACGTGGGATCGAGGCAATGAGATGGCTGATCACAAACGCTTCACGTTGGCCACGGACATCAAGGTCTACTTCTGCGATCCACAGAATCCTTGGCAGCGCGGCACCACTGAAAACACGAACGGCCTTCTACGGCAGTACCTCCGCAAGGGCATCGACATCTCGAACTACTCACAAGCCAAGCTCAATGCAGTGGCGAGAAAATTGAACGAGAGGCCGAGGAAGACTCTCGACTTTCAAACCTCTGCTGAGATGTTCAGCCAATCTGTTGCATCGACTGGTTGAATCCGCCGCCGAAAGCGGTTGTTCCGACCCGCGCCATTCTTCCACCATCGCCGGCATCCAATCTGAGACACCCCTTGGTTTCGAGATCGAATGTCAATAATGCCGAATTGCATTACCATGCGAATTGCTGAAACGACCCGGAGAATGCCATGACCATTTTGACGGTGACCGAACGGGGGCAGGTGACGTTCAGAAAAGACGTGCTGCAGCACCTGGGCATCAAGCCGGGTGAAAAGATCGAACTGGATTTGCTGCCTGACGGCCGGGGCTTGATCAAGGCAGCCCGGTCGACCGAAACGATAGACCGCTTCATCGGCTTGCTCGCGGGCCGGACCGGCAAGGTCGCGACCATCGAAGAAATCAACGAGGCGGCGGCGCTGGGATGGGCTGGCAAGAAATGAAGGTCGTTGTCGACACCAACGTCCTGATTCGCGCTGTCGTGCGCGACGACCCCGCGCAATCGCGCGTCGCCGCCAAGGTCTTGACCGAGGCCGAGTTGATCGCGGTCGCGCTGCCGTGCCTGTGCGAGTTCGTGTGGGTGCTCCGCAAGGTCTATGGCTTTTCGCCCTCCGACGCAGCCACGGCAATCCGCGCGCTGCTTGCGGCTGCAAACGTCGAAATGAACCGGCCCGCAGCAGAGGCCGGCCTGTCCGTCCTCGATGCGGGCGGGGACTTCGCCGATGGCGCGATTGCCTACGAGGGAAGCTGGCTCGGCGGAGAGACCTTCGTGTCCTTCGACAAGCAGGCGGTTACGCTGCTCGCCGCACAAGGGCAAGCGGCGCGCCTTTTATGAATCTTGCATCGAACCATCGAGGTGACGCATGCGCCTGAGCACCGATGCCAAAGGCGTCTATCCGATCGCGCCCACACCCTTCTTCGACGACGGCTCCATCGACACGAAGAGCATCGATCGCCTGATCGATTTCTACCTGGCCTGCGGTTCCACCGGCATCACGGTGCTCGGACAGCTCGGCGAAGCGCCCAAGCTCGAACACGCCGAAGCGGTCGCGGTCGCGCGACAGTTCATCGCGCGCGCTCACACGCTGCCGGTGATCGTCGGCGTGTCCGCGCCGGGCTTCGCCGCGATGCGTGCACTGACCCGCGACGTGATGGACGCGGGTGCGGCAGGCGTGATGATCGCGCCGCCCAACACGCTGCGCACCGACGATCAGATCGCGGGCTACTACCGGCAGGCGGTGGAAGCGATCGGCAGCGACGTGCCGTTCGTGATCCAGGACTATCCGTTGACCTTCTCGGTGCAGATGACGCCCGCGGTGATCCGCCGCATCGTGACCGAGAACGCGAGCTGCGTGATGTTGAAGCACGAGGACTGGCCCGGCCTCGAGAAGATCACGACGCTGCGCGCCTTCGAGCGCGACAGCGGAGGTGGCCCACGGATGCGGCACATCGCGATCCTCACCGGCAACAACGGCCTCTTTCTCGATTACGAGATGGAGCGCGGGGCCGATGGGGCGAACACCGGCTACTGCTTTCCCGACATGTTGTGCGACCTCGTTCGGCTGTCGGCCGAGCGAAAACGCGAGGAAGCGCACGACCTGTTCGATGCGCACCTGCCGCTGTTGCGCTACGAACAGCAGCCGGGTGTGGGTCTGGCGGTGCGCAAGTATGTGTTGAGGCGTCGCGGCCTGCTCGCGTCGGACGCGCAACGCAAGCCCGCCTCGGCGATGTCGTCCATCGCGCGCGATGAGGTCGAGCATCTGTTGACGCGGCTTGCGCGGCGCGATGCACGGGCGGCGTTGCCCTGATGCGCGCCGTCGTCCCTGCGAAAGCAGGGGCCCGATGGCGTGCGTCAAAAAAAAGCCGGGTTCACGTGAGCGCGAAAGCGACGGGGTCCTTCCTCAATAAGCCGGTGCGCCTTGCTTCACGAGCCGCCCTGCGATCACCGTACCCATGACCGACAGCGCAACGCAACCCCAGATTACCAGCGTGTAACTCCTGCGGTGATCGAACACGGCTCCGGCGACGACCGGGCCGAGCAGGTTGCCGAGCGCCGCGCCGGTATAGAGCGTGCCAACGATGCTCGAGACCGCGCGCGCACCGAACATGTCCATGCAGATCGCCGGCATCAACGACACGATGCCGCCATAGCTCAGGCCGAACCAGAGCGCGAAGATCGCCAGCGCGACGTAGCCGCCGGCCGCGCCCCACAGCACGTAGGACGCGCCCATCGAAGCCTGCATCAAGGTCAGCGTCAGCGTGCGGCCGAGGCGATCGGCGAGCGCGCCGATCGCGAAGCGGCCGACCAGGCTGCCGATGCCGATCAGGCCCACCAGCCCGACCGCGCGCGCATCACCAATCCCCAAATCGCGCGCCGCCGCCGACACGTGCGCGAACGGGATGAACATCGCCGGCGCCGCCAGCAACGCATACGCGTAGAACCACCAGAAGCGCCGGTCCCTGAGCGCTTCGGCAAGGCTGGCGCCGGCGCGTGCCTGACCCTGCGCGCCGCGAGCGACCGGTGCGCGCTTAAGCACGAACGCGGCGACGAGCCCGACCACCAGCACGCCGGCCGCGATCACGCGCAGCGCGCCGCGCCATTCCAGCGCCGAGATCGCGCTCGCGGCGACCAGCGGAATCGCGATCGTGCCCGCGCCGATGCCCGCGCTCGCGATGCCCGCGGCGAGGCCGCGCCGGCGCGTGAACCACGGCTGCACACTGGCGATCGATGGCGTATAGACCAGCGCGACGCCGACGCCGATGCCCACGCCGTAGGCGAGATAGACCGTCGCCATCGAATGCGCGTAGCTCGTCGCCAGCAGGCCGCCGACGATGAACAGCATGCCGGCCGAGCAGACGATGCTCGGACCGTAACGGTCGGCGAGCATCCCCGCGCCCGCGCCGAGCACGAAATAGATCAGACCGGAAAGCCCGAACACGAGCGCCACGTCCGCGCGCTGCGCTGCGAACTCGTGGGCGAAGGATTCGAAGAACGCGGCGAACGAATACGCGACGCCGAAGATCACTGCGAGGCAGAAGAACGCTCCCCAGACCACCACCCATCCGTAGCGGGGTTCGTCCATGGGCGGCGAGTCTAGCAGTTGGTCCCGCGTCGATCGGTGGTTTTCCTCCGCGCCGTTCCAGGCTACGCGCGCCCGGGTTCGAACATCGACACGATGCGACCGTCGTCGGGCCTGGCGTGTCCTTCGAGCAGATCGCCATAGACCTGTTCGACCGCCGCGACGCCGTCGCCATGAGTGATGTTCATCCACGGTTTCGCGGGATCGACGACGCGCGCGGTGAACGCGCGCCATGCCTCCGCGAAGCGCCGCTGAAAACCCTCGGCGCCCCATTCGGCGCTGCGCTTCTTGATCTGCGCGGGCGCGAAGAAGAAGGTCGGCTTGGCACCCGGCAAGGCCTCGCCCGCTTTGTCGTCCGGGGCGCTCGGGCGTTCGGCGTCCCAATGCGACGAGCCGACCGCGCAGCTGTAGCGCATCGCATCGCGAAAGTGGCGATGCAGGTTCGCGCGCAACACGCGATCGCCGGCGAAGTCCACGTACACGACCGGAAGGTCCGCGGGCAACGAGGCGATCGCATCGTAGGTCACCACGCGGTCATAGCAGCCGAGGCGTTCGACGAAGGGCACGTTGCCGGGCGACGTGAGCGCGACCGCTTCCGGGCCATCGGGTTGTCGCAACGACAACCGCCACGCCAGCCCGTACGCGGTCTTGCTCGATGCGCTCGACAGCACCACCGCACGCGCGCCGAAGAAATCGTTGTCGGCGAGAAAATCGTCGATCACGAACGACGTGATGAAGAGCGGCCGCAGCAGCATCTGCACCTCTTCGCGTTCGGCATCGTAGAGCGCGTCCGCACTGTTGCGCGTGTACTGGTTGTAGAGCGGATGCAGTTTCTCGCGATGCGGGCTGCCGTCGACGAAGCCGCCGTCCTTCACGCGCGTCGGCCGCATCACGACGTGCGTGGACATCGGGTAGTA
>JBBQCA010000049.1:0-16961 GCA_038318315.1 Burkholderiales bacterium
TGCCGCATGCGGAAACACGCGCGCCGCATGCGGCTGGTCTGGATCGCGCGCCCGCCGAAACAGGTTGCCCCAATAGGCATTGCGGCGATTGTGCTTGAGCGCTTCGCGGTAATAGTCCATGGTCCAGCGCGAGTCGTTCGCATACAGCATGCATGCGGTGGCCGCGCCTGCCGAGACGCCGGCGATGACCCGCGGCTTCAACGCGATCGCGGGCGCGACCACGTCCCACCATCCCGCCTGCCACCAGCAGCGATTGCCGCCGCCCGCAAAGACCACTTGTTCGAACATCGTTGTTGAAGGCGCCTGGGTGGGTCGATCGCGCGCGACGTCGCGCGCAACTACGCGGACGACTAAACTCTCTGCCGCGATGCATGAGGCGCGCAATTCTAATAGGCCTTGATGATGGACTCTCAATCCCGGCTGCGCGTGCTCGCGTGCGGCGGCACCTTCGACAAACACTACAACCCGATCAGCGGCGAGCTCGAGTTCGTGGCGTCGCAACTGCCCGACGTCATGAGCCGCGCCCGCATCACGCTGCCGTATGTCGTCGAGACCGTGATGCTGATCGACAGCCTCGACATGCAGGACGCCGATCGCGAACGCATCCTCGCGGCCTGTCGTGCCGCGCCCGAGCCCGCGCTGGTGATCGTGCACGGCACCGACACGATGCCGGACACCGCGCGCGTGCTCGGGCCTTGCTTCGGGCCTCGTTTCGACCCGCAATCCGGCGCGCAGGGACAACCGCCGCCAGCATCCGCCGGCGCGCACGATGTCTCGAAGACGATCGTGCTCACGGGTGCGATGGTCCCCTACGCGATCACGCGCTCGGACGCGCTGTTCAATCTGGGCTTCGCGTGCGCATGCGCGCAGACGCTCGCGCCCGGGGTATGGGTCGCGATGAACGGCCGCATCTTCGCGTGGGACGCGGTGAAGAAGAATCGCGAGGACGGCATCTTCGAGGCGACGGGCTGACTTTTTTTCTCTCTCTGACCGGATCCACCATGCACATCGATCTTTCGAACAAGACCGCGGTCGTCAGCGGATCGACCGCGGGCATAGGCTTCGCAATCGCTCGAGGGCTGGCCGAATCGGGCGCGACGGTGATCGTCAGCGGCCGGGGTCAAGCGGCCGTCGATGCGGCTATCGAGCGCATCGAAGGCGCGCTTCCGAACGCCTCGCTGCGCGGCTTCGCGGGCGACCTCGGCACTGCGGCAGGCTGCGCCGCGCTGGTCGCCGCCGAGCCGCACGCCGACATCCTCGTCAACAACCTCGGCATCTACGGCATGCGCGATTTCTTCGATATCGACGACGCCGAGTGGGCGCGCTTCTTCGAGATCAACGTGATGTCGGGTGTGCGCCTGTCGCGCGCCTACCTGACCGGCATGCTCGAGCGCGACTGGGGGCGCGTCGTGTTCATCTCGTCGGAGTCGGCGCTCAACATCCCGACCGAGATGATCCACTACGGCTTTACCAAGACCGCCAATCTCTCGATCTCGCGCGGCCTCGCCAAGCGCGTCGCGGGTACCGGCGTGACGGTCAACGCGGTGCTGCCCGGCCCGACGCTCTCCGAAGGTGTGCGAACCATGCTCGAGCAGCGCGCCGCCGAAGCGGGCATCTCGATGGACGAGGCCGCGAAAGCTTTCGTCAAGGCGAAACGGCCGAGCTCGATCATCCGGCGCGCCGCGACCGTCGAGGAGGTCGCGAACATGGTGGTCTACGTGTGCTCGACCCAGGCGTCCGCGACCACCGGCGCCGCGTTGCGGGTGGATGGCGGCGTCGTCGATACGATCGCCTGAGACTCCTCCCCTCGAAGGGGAGGAAGCGCTCACCAGATCGTCACGCGCTTTTCCGGCGCGAGATACATGCCGTCGCCGGGTTGCACGTTGTACGCCGAGTAGAACGGCGCCTGGTTGCGCAGCGCGCCGTTGGCGCGGAATTCACCGGGTGAATGAGGGTCGGTCTTGATGCGCACGATCATCGCCGGCTCGCGAAATTTGCCGCGCCACTGCGTGGCAAAGCCTCGATAGAAACGCGCGTCGCCCGACAGCCCGTCGATCAGCGGCGCGGGCTTGCCGTGCAACGACAGGTGATAGGCCTTGTAGGCGATCGCGATGCCCGAGTTGTCCGCGATGTTCTCGCCCAGCGTGAGCGCGCCGTTGACGTGATAGCCGGGGACCGGCTCGAACGCGTCGTATTGCGCGATCAGCGCCTTGGTCTTGATGTTGAAGCGATTGCGGTCTTCGGCGGTCCACCAGTTGCGCAGGTTGCCGTCGCCGTCGAACTGGCTGCCGCGGTCGTCGAAGCCGTGACTGATCTCGTGCCCGATCACCGCGCCGATCGCGCCGTAGTTGGTGGCGTCGTCGGCCTTGGGGTCGAAGAACGGCGGTTGCAGGATCGCCGCGGGAAACACGATCTCGTTCTTCAGCCCGTTGTAATAGGCGTTGACGGTCTGCGGCGTCATGCCCCACTCGGTGCGATCGATGGTCCGTCCGAGCTTGGCGTTGTTGCGGTTGTATTCGAAGCCGCGCGCGCGCGTGACGTTGCCGACCAGGTCATCGCGCTGGATCACGAGCGCCGAGTAGTCGCGCCACTTGCTGGGGTACGCGATCTTGGGTTCGAACTTGGCGAGCTTGATCTGCGCTTCCTTCTTGGTCGCAGCGCCCATCCAGTCGAGGCCGGCGATGCTTTGCTTGTACGCGGCAAGGATGTTCTTCACCATCGCGTCCATGCGCGCCTTGGACGCGGGCGGAAAATATTTCGCCACATACAGTTTGCCCAGCCCCTGGCCGATCGCGGCTTCGACCGTCTCGACGCCCCGCTTCCAGCGCGGCAGGTCGGTGGGTGTGCCGGCGAGCACGCCGCCCGTGAACGCGAAGTTTTCTTCGACGAAGGGCTTGGACAAATAAGGTGCATATGCACTGATCACGTGGTACTTGAAGTAGGCCTTCCACGCGGCAAGCGGCATGGCCTCGACGGTCTTCGCAAAGCCCGCGAGATAACTCGGTTGCGCGACGATCACCGCGCGGATCCTGCCGGCGATGCGCGCCTCCGACAGCCAGGGCTTCCATGCGTAGTTGGGTGTCAACCGATCGAGGCGCTCGAACGGCACCTTGTTGTAGGTCTTGACCGGATCGCGATTCTCCACACGCGTCCATTGGGCGCGCGCCAGTTGCGTCTCGAGTTCGAGCACCTTCAGCGCAGCCGCGCCCGCGTCGGGGACGCCGGCCAGCGCGAGCATCTTCTCGACATGCGCGACGTACTGGGCGCGCGTGTCCTTCAACTTCGCATCGTCGTCGCGCAGATAGTAGTCGCGGTCGGGCAGGCCGAGGCCGCCCTGATAGATGGTGGGAATGTAGTGCTTGGGATCGCGTGCATCCTGATTGATGTTGACGCTGTATGGCGCCGCGATGCCGATCTCGTTGAACCCGGCGATCAGCGCAGGAATGTCGCGCTTCGAGCGCATCGCATCGATCGCATTCAACGGCGCGGCAATCGGCCTGGCGCCCAGCGTTTCGAGATGAGGCTCGTCCATGAAGCTCGCGTAGAGATCGGCGATCTTCTTCTGGTCGGCCGATCGTTGTGAATTCGTCTGCGCGTTCGCCTTGACGCCGCCGCCTTTGCCTGATTCTTCGCTCGCTTCCTTGATCACGCTCCCCAGTTGCGTGATGGTGTCGTCGCGCAATTGATAGATCGCGCCCCATGCCGAACGGTCGGCCGGGATGTCATTGCGCGCGAGCCACTCGCCGTTGACGGCGCGATACATGTCGTCCCGTGCCCGCACTTCGGTTTTCGCGGCGGCGACGCTTGCCTTGGCCGATGGCTGAGCCGCGTTATCGGCGCTGGGGTTCGCACCGGTCTCGGCACAGGCAACGAGCGCGCAGGCGAGCGCGAGCATCGCTGCGTTACAGGCAGTTCGAATCATTCGTGACTCCGCAAAGTAAGGCAATGCGCCTGCCGGCGACTCGAATGGCGGTTGCCAATGGACTGCGACAGGTGTGGTCGAGTTCAGATCGTGAATCCCAGCAACGTCGCCAGTCCGAGCGCCGCGAACACGATGGCCGCCGCCAGGCGCACCCAGCGCAACGGCACGCGCGAAGCAAAGCGATCGGCCACGAACACCGCCGGCACATCGGCAATCAACATGCCGAGCGTCGTGCCCGCGACGACCGCGACCAGATCGGGGAAGCGCGCGGCGAGCGCCACGGTCGCAAGCTGCGTCTTGTCGCCCATCTCCGCGAGAAAGAAGGTGGTCACCGTCACGAAGAACACGCCGGCATGCCCGCGCGGCTCGGGATCTTCCTCGAGCTTGTCGGGCACCAGCGCCCAGAGCGCGATGGCGATGAACGACAGGCCGACGATCCAGCGCAGGACCTCCGGGTCGAGATACGCGGCGATCCATGCGCCGACGCTGCCGGCGAGCGCGTGGTTGACGAGTGTCGCAACCAGGATGCCGGCGATGATCGCCGACGGCTTCTTGAAGCGCGCGGCCAGAAGCAGCGCGAGCAACTGGGTCTTGTCGCCGATTTCACCGAGCGCGACGACCGCCGCCGATATGAGGAAGGCTTCCATGCAAGGAGTGTTTCCCCGGCAGCTTGGGCTCCGAGGAAGGCGCGGAGTATAGCAACGCGCCATCCGCGGCCTGCCTTCGGTTATGGTGCGGCGATGCTCAATCACCGCCCTCTCGGCATCAACGCGCCGCGTGCTTTCGCCGCCTTCGTAGTCGGCGTGCTCGCGTTCGCGATGACCTTCGCAAGCGCCGCGGCCGAACGCGATGCCGGCAAGCCCGTCAAGGTCGGTTCGAAGCGCTTCACCGAGTCGTACATCCTGGGTGAGATCGTGCGCCGGACGCTGGTGGATCAGGGGATCGCCGCGACTCACAAGGCAGGGCTGGGCAACACAGGCATATTGGTCGCGGCCCTCGAAGTCGGCGAGATCGACGTCTCTCCCGAATACACCGGCACGATCGTGCGCGAGATCCTCAAGCGTGACGGCAATGCATCGATCGACGAGCTCAATGGCTTGCTCGAGGAAAAGAATCTCAAGGTCGCCGCGCCGCTGGGATTTTCGAACAGCTATGCGCTCGCGATGCGAGAGGGCGACGCCGCGGCGCGAGGCATCGCGCGCATTTCCGACCTGCTCGATCCGCAGCGCACGCGCGACCTGCACCTCGGTCTGTCCAACGAATTCCTGGCACGAGGCGACGGCTGGCCCGCGTTGAAGGCCGCCTATGCGCTGCCGCTGGCCACGCCGTCGGGCCTCGACCACGGCCTCGCCTACGACGCGCTCGCCCAAAAGCGCGTCGATGTGATCGACATCTACTCCACCGACGCACGCATCGCGCGCGACCGCCTGCGCGTGCTGGTCGACGATCGCCATTTCTTCCCGAGCTACGAAGCCGTGCTGCTGATGCGGCGCGACCTCGATACTGCACCGTTCGCGCTCCTGCGCGGCGCGATCGACACCGATCGCATGATCGCGCTGAACGGCCGCGCCGAACTCGATGGTGTCTCGTTCGCGGATGTCGCGAAGGAGTTCGCAGACATGCGCGTCGCGACGCGCGACACGAACGCCGGCGCTCGAACGACGATGGCATCGACGTCCAGGGCGGCCCCGCGCGACCAGCCGAGCATGCTCTCGCGCTTCTTCGCGAAGCTCTTCGGTCCCGATTTCTGGCGGCTGCTCTACGAACACGTCGTGCTGGTCGCGGGCTCGGTCATCGCCGCGGCCGTCGTTGGCATCCCGCTGGGCGTGTGGTCTGCGCGCCGCGCCTCGGCCGGCCGCGTGATCCTCAACATCGTCGGCGTATTGCAGACCGTGCCTTCGCTCGCGCTGCTCGCCTTGTTGATCGCGCTGCTCGGGGTGATCGGCACGGTGCCCGCGTTGATCGCGCTCTTTCTATATGCGCTGCTGCCGATCGTGGCCAACACCCACGCCGGTCTGGGCGGCATCTCGCGAGGGGTCGTGCAGGCAGCCGCGGCGCTCGGTCTCACCGCGCGCCAGCAGCTGGTGCTGATCGAACTGCCGCTCGCGGCACCCACCATCGTCGCGGGAATCCGTACCGCCGCCGTGATCAACGTCGGCACCGCGACCATGGCCGCGTTCGTGGGTGCAGGCGGCTTCGGCGAGCGCATCACCGCGGGACTTGCGTTGAACGACGGCGCGACCATGCTGGCCGGCGCGGTACCGGCGGCGGTGCTGGCCTTGATCGTGCAATTCGCGCTGGATGTCGTGGGCAAGCGCGCCGATCCGGCGCGCCACGTGCGCGCGCCGTAACACGGGCGGTCAAGACGCTGACGACGCAACGCGAGCACGATTTGCTCGCGAATGCGTCTGCGTCCGACGAGCGCTCAATCCGACGCGAACCACAATCGTGGGATACGGCCGAATCCGCGTCGAATCCGCACCGCGCCGTGGCATTCGCAGCCCTTGCCCCAAATCCACGCCGTCGCGATGTTCTCGTTCGTCCCGGCACACCTCTCGTTCACCAGAAAAAGATCGACCATGTCCCTTCAAATTCACCGTCGTTCCATGTTCCATTCCGTCGTGCTCGCCGCGTCCCTCGCTGTGTCGTCGATCGCATTCGCGGGCCCCACCAGCGTGCCCTTCAAGGCGACGCTGGTGACGCAGGAGCAACTGCATCCGGATCCAGCGATCTGCCAGTCGGCGCCGTATCTGGTCGGCGTCACGACCGGCTCGGGACATGTGTCGCATCTGGGTGCGACCACCGGCATCTCTACCGACTGCGTGACGCCCACCTCCGCGTACACCTATACGTTCTCCTACGGCAAGCTGACCTTGACGGCTGCCAGCGGTGACGAGGTGCGCGCCGAATACAGCGGCTCGCTGTCGCCCACCGCCACCGCGCCGATCTATGCGATCGCGGGCACCTACCGCATCACCGGCGGCACCGGCCGGTTCTCCGGCGCCAGCGGTACCGGGACGCTGCAGGGCATCGAGAACCTGCAAACCGGCCAGGGGCAACTGCAACTGACCGGGACGATCTCGTACTGACGTGACGGGACAGCGCCGATCTCCGGCGCTGCTTCAATGGAGTTTTTCGAGCACGCTCCGGACGCCCTTCGCATACCCCTCATGAACGACTTGAACGAGGACCTCGCTGCCGTCCAAGCCATCGATGTCATACCCGCGATTCTGGACATCGTCTGCCGCACGACCGGCATGGGTTTCGCAGCAATCGCGCGCGTGACGGAAGACCGATGGATTGCATGCGCAGTCAGGGATGAAATCGGCTTCGGGTTGAAAGCCGGTGGCAAGCTCAAGGTGGAAACAACCATCTGTCATGAAGTCAGGCAGGGCCGGCAGTCGTGATCATCGATCACGTTGCTGAAGACGAGCATTTCCGTTCGCATCACACGCCGGCCATGTATGGCTTCCAGAGCTATATCTCCGTGCCCCTGCTCTTGCGCGATGGCACTTTCTTCGGGACGCTTTGCGCGTCTCGCGCGATATCACGCAGCGGATCAATGCGGAAGCGGCAGAGCGAGAAGCGGCCCAAGCCCTCTTCGAATTGAACGAAACGCTAGAGCAGCGCGTGATTGCGCGCGGCGACGAGTTGCTTCGCACGCAGGACGCGCGGCGGCTCTTCCGCGCCCGGCAATCACGGAGCTCAACGAGACCATCCTGATCGTCGACGATGAGCTCACGGTCCGCATGCTCGTGATGGACGTGCTTTCCGATTTCGGCTACGTCGGGATCGAGGCTGCCGATGACGCGGCCGGCTTGCGCATCCTGCAGTCCAACCAGCGCATCGATCTGCTCGTCACGGATGTTGGCTTGCCGGGCGGCATGAACGGGCGGCAATTGGCTGATGCGGGCCAGGCCGTGCGTCCGGACCTCAGAGTCTTGTTCATCACCGGGTATGCCGAGAATGCGGTGGTCGGCAATGGGCATCTTGCGAAAGGAACGGAAATTCTCACGAAGCCGTTCACCATCGATGCGTTGGCGCATCGCATCGAGTCTCGCTTGTCGGCGTGACGGGGCGAGGCTCTCCTCCCCTGCTGCGCACATCGCCGACGCGAAGGCTATTTCCCGATGCAGAACCGTCCGAATATTTCGCCAAGCAGATCGTCCGCGGTGAACTCACCGGTGATGCGACTGAGTTCGAGTTGCGCGAGGCGCAGGTCTTCTGCGAAGAGGTCGAGCATACGGTCGCCTTCATCGGCGTGCGCGGAGGCCGCATCGAGATGCGACTGCGCCGCGCGCAACGCGGCGAGATGTCGTTCGCGCGCCAGAAAGCCGGTCTCGCTGCTGGGCTGGTAGCCGGCAATCGCGAGCAGTTCTTGGCGCAGCAGGTCCAGTCCCTCGCCGGTCTTGGCCGACAGATAGATGCTGGATTCGCGCGGCAGTTCGCCGGATGCCGGTGCGCTCTCGATGCGCGGCCGGTCGCCCGTGAGGTCGATCTTGTTGATGATCGTGCGGCGCGCAGCGTGCGCGGGCAGGCGCGCGGCGATCGCTTCGTCTTCGCGGCTCGCTCCTTCGAAGGCCGGGTCGATCGTCGAGTCGATCGCCCCGGCATCGACCAGATGCAGTACCACGTGCGCCTTCGCGATTGCATCCCAGGTGCGCGCGATGCCGATGCGTTCGACCGCGTGCGCATCGGCTTCGGCGTCGCCCGCGTCGCCCGCGTCGTCCGGTGCGTCGGCGAGTTCGTCGAGCTCACGGATCCCCGCGGTATCGACGATGTGTAGCGCGATGCCTTCCAGTCGCACCGTCTGTTCGACGCGATCGCGCGTCGTGCCGGCGATCGGCGTGACGATCGCGACCTCGGCTTCCGCGAGCGCATTCAGGAGACTGGACTTGCCGACGTTGGGACGGCCGATCAACACAACCGTCAAGCCTTCGCGCAACAGCACGCCCTGACGCGCGCGCTCGAACAGCGATTGCAATGCTTCGCGCACGCGCGACAGGCGGCCGCGCGCATCGGACTGTTCGAGAAAATCGATCTCTTCTTCGGGAAAGTCGAGCGTCGCTTCGACCAGCGCGCGCAGTTCGATCAACTGATCGACCAGCCCATCGATCGCCTTCGAGAACGCGCCCGACAACGAGGCCTGCGCGCCGAGCACCGCGGCCTCGCTGCTGGCCTCGATCAGGTCGGCAACCGCTTCGGCCTGCGCGAGATCGAGCTTGTCGTTGAGGAAGGCGCGCTCGGTGAATTCGCCGGGTTGCGCGAGTCGCATGGTCGCGAACTGCCGAGTCACGATGTCTGCACTGTCGTCTGCCGCGGCCAGCGAGGAAGCGAGTTCGAGACAGCGCGCCACGATCATCTGCAGCACCATCGGACCGCCGTGCACCTGCAGTTCGAGAACGTCTTCGCCGGTGTACGACCGGGGCGCGACGAACAGCAGCGCGATACCGCGGTCGATCGCCGCACCGTCGGCCGCATGAATGCCGACCAGCGCCGCGTGACGCGGCACGAGCGCGAAGTCGTCGCGCCGGTCGGCGCCGCCGTCGCGCTTGCCGCAGAGCTTCGCGATGAAGCGTCGAGCTATCGCCTGCCCGGACCAGCACCCGAACGACAGGCGCACCACGCCGATGCCGCCGCGCCCGGCGGGCGTGGCGATCGCGACGATGGGATCGTCGCGATGCAGGCTCATGCCGCGCTCACGTCCCCGCTCATCGCTGCGTTCGCCGACGCGCTTGTCGACGCACCGTCAGGCCGGCTTCTTCTTTCGATCGCCCATCATCCGCGTGATCTGCCACTGCTGCGCGATCGACAAGAGGTTGTTGACCACCCAGTACAGCACCAGGCCGGCGGGGAAGAAGAAGAAGGTCACGCCGAACACCAGCGGCATGATCATCATGATCTTCGCCTGCGTCGGATCGGGCGGCGGGGGATTGAGTTTGAACTGCACGAACATCGACGCCATCATGATGACCGGCAGGATGTAGAAGGGATCCGGCGCGGCCAGATCGTGTATCCATCCCAGCCACGGCGCACCGCGCACTTCCACGCTGGCCAGCAGCACCGAGTAGAGCGCGATGAAGAACGGGATCTGGACCACGATCGGCAGGCAGCCGCCCGCCGGATTGACCTTCTCGACTTTATAGAGCTCCATCATCGCGGTGTTGAGCTTGGCGCGATCGTCCTTGTGCCGTTCCTGCAATTCCTTCATGCGCGGCGCCACGTTCTTCATGCGCGCCATCGACTTGTAGCTCGCGGCCGACAGCGGGAAGAAGACCAGCTTGATGCCGATCGTCAGCGCGATGATGGCCCAGCCCCAGTTGCCGATCAGCGCATGGAGTTTCTCCAGCACCCAGAACATCGGCTTGGCGAGGATCGTGGTCCATCCGTAGTCGCGCACCAGCTCGAGTCCCGGCGCGACCGTCTCGAGTTGGCGCTCGATGGCAGGTCCAACGTAGAGCCGCGCGTCGTTGGTCTGGGTCGCGCCCGGCGCGATCGTGCCGAGCGGCTCGCGCAGCCCGACGCGAAACAGGTCTCCATCGAGCTTGTCGGTGTAGTAGTCGCGCGCGCCGGTCGCCGGTATCCACGCGGATACGAAGTAGTGCTGCAGCATCGCGACCCAGCCATCGTCGGCGTGCGCGACGTGCTTGTCGGGCCCCTTGCCCTTGGCGATGTCGTCGAAGCTGACCTTCTGGAAGCGTTGCGCGTCGCTGTACACCGCGGGACCGTAGTAGGTGCTGTAGAAGCGCGATCCGCCGGCCGGCGTCTTGTCGTCGCGCACCAGTTGCAGATAGAGCTGCGGCGCGATCGGTTGCTCACCGGTGTTGGTGACCGCGTGGCGCACGTCGATCTGATAGCTGCCGCGATGGAAGGTGTAGGTCTTGGTGAGCTTGACGCCGCCGCTCTGGGCTTCGAACGCGACTTGCAGCGCGTCCTTGCCATCCTCGAGCGCGCGCGGTCCGGGCACGGCCGTGAAGGGCGTGCGATGCGTCGGCAGGGTGGCATTGCCCGCAGTCGCGCCCACCAGGCCGGTCTGCGCGACATAGAAGTAACCCGGCGTCTGATCGAACAATACGAAGTTCTGCTTCGCATCGGCGCTGTCGCGGTAGGCGGTCAGCTCCACGCGATCGACTGCAGCGCCCAGCGTGTTCAGATCGACCGCGAGCAGATCGGTGTGGATGGCGACGCGCTCGCCCTTGGCCGGTGCCGTGGCGGCGGGCGCAGGCGGGCCGGCGTCGGCATTGGCGCCGACCGCGGCGCCGGTCGTGCCCGGGGTCGGAACCGAATTGGGCGTGGTGCTCGCGGTCGGCACGTCGTTGGTCGGCACGTGCGGGGCACTGCCCTGCGCCGCAGGCTGGACGACCGCGGACGGGCCGAACATCGAGGGCCGGCCGTTGAAGCGCTGCCAGTTGTCCCAGATCATGAACAACGAGACCGAGAAAACGATCCAGAGAATAGTGCGGCGGGTATCCATCATTGCGACTCGAGGTGAGGTGGCGTGTTGCTCCCGCCGGCGCCGCGCGGGGTTTCGTGAACGTTTTCGTGCGGATCAGGCACCGGATCGTGGCCGCCCGGATGCCACGGGTGACAGCGCGCGATGCGCGCGATCGCGAGGCGGACCCCGACCCAGGGTCCGTGAAGCGCGATCGCTTCGGCTGCATAGGCCGAGCAGCTCGGCGCGAAGCGGCAACGCGCGGGCAGCCACGGGCTGACGATCAGTCGATAGCCGGCGATTAGCGCGAGCAACAGGCGCGCGATCAGATCCCGGATCGCGTTCATCACGATGCGCCTCGCGGCAACGCGCGGCCCGAAGCGCCGCGCGCACGCAGGCGCTCGGTCAGCGTCGTCAGGATCGCGCTCGCGTCGAAGGCCGGACGCGGCGACGGCGCCGTGTGCATGCGTATCACCAGATCGGCACCGCCGAATTCCGTGGCCCATGCCTCGCGGCGACGGCGGAACGCTTCGCGCCAGCGACGCTTGATGGTGTTGCGGGCAAGCGCCGAGCGCACGTGGCGTTTCGGAATCACGAGTCCCAACCGCCAGCCGGGTGCGTCGCTGAACAGGACATGGAATGCGAAGGCGCCATTGCGATAGACCGACGCGCGTCTCAGGCAGGCATCGAAGCCTTCGGCGCCGGGTATGCGCGCGGAACGCGGGAAGCGGTCGGCGCCTTTGATGGCGTCCTCTCGTGCATCAGCGCGCGCGTTTGCGGGCGCTTTGTCGTCCGCGTCTGCGTTCGCGTCCCTTCTAGACTGCGAGGCGATGACGGCCTTTGGCGCGGCGCGCGCGAATCACAGAGCGGCCTCCGCGCGTCTTCATGCGAACCAGAAAGCCGTGCGTTCTCTTGCGGCGGACGACGGAAGGTTGGTAGGTACGCTTCATGATTGGGTGCTCGGTCGGCTAAAAACCTGAAATTAAACACAAAAACCACCCGTTTTGTCAAATCGAGGTGCTATCTCCGGCGTTGTCCGAGCGCCCTCCCGGGCGTCGCCGGGACTGTGGATAACTTTGCGCTCGGACCCCGGTTCGCGGTAAAATCGCGGCTTGTCGGCGGCGCGTGTTTCGATACCGGTATTGAACGTGTTTCTCACGCGCGATGCCTAGGATTTCCGCGCAGGTTCAGAGATTCGATCCTGCGCCCTGCGCCCCCCACAAACCGCTTTCGACCAGCCCATCAAACGACTGGCGCATACCTATAAAGACAGAACTTCGCCGCGCGTCGCAAGCCGTCCCCCATCACGGTCGACGCGCACGGTCGAAGCGACGAGCGAACACAACGATGCACGCGCGTATTGATGCAATAGCGGACGCCGCGCTTTTCCGGAATTCGATGAACGATTTTTGGCGCTCCTGCACGGAACAGCTTCGCGATGAACTGACGCCACAGCAGTTCGCGGCGTGGATCAAACCCCTCACCGCGGGCGAGTTCGACGCGGATGAGCGACGCCTGAAGATCGGCGCGCCCAATCGCTTCAAGCTCGACTGGGTCAAGAACCAGTTCGGCAACCGCATCGAGACGATTGCGCAGCGCTTCTTCGAAGGGCCGGTGCAGGTCGATTTCTTTCTCGATGCCAAACCCGCCGCGCCTCAAGCCTCGACACAGGAACGCGCCGATGCCGGGGCGTCCAATGGCGCGACCTCCGGCGGCATGTTGTCGATTGCGACCCTGCCCGATGCCTCGCATTTCCCGGAGGGCGCAACCAACGGCGCCGCGCGGCCCGCGACGCAAAGCCTCGATGTCGGCAGGCCTTCGTCGTCGGCATCGTCGTCCGCGCTGACCGAACGCTCGCGCCTCGACCCGGCGCTGACCTTCGACAATTTCGTCACCGGCAAGGCGAATCAGCTTGCACGCGCGGCCGCCACGCAGGTCGCCGACAATCCGGGCAAGTCGTACAACCCGCTGTTCCTGCATGGCGGCGTCGGTCTGGGCAAGACCCATCTGATCCAGGCGGTGGGCAACCAGATCGTCGCGCGTCATCCGAACGCCAAGATTCGCTACATCCACGCCGAGCAGTTCGTGGCCGATGTCGTCAAAGCCTATCAACGCAAGGCCTTCGACAACTTCAAGCAGACCTATCACTCGCTCGATCTGCTCCTGATCGACGACATCCAGTTCTTTTCGAGGAAAGAGGGCACGCAGGAACAGTTCTTCTATACCTTCGAAGCGTTGGCCGCGGCCAAGAAGCAGATCATCATCACCAGCGATACCTATCCGGCCGAGATGGCCGGCATCGACGAACGTCTGGTATCGCGCTTCGGCAGCGGCCTCACGGTCGCCGTCGAGCCGCCCGAGCTCGAGATGCGCGTGGCGATTCTCCTGAAGAAGGCCGAGCAGGAAGGCAGAGCCCTGTCGGACGACGTGGCCTTCTTCGTCGCCAAGCATTCGCGCTCGAACGTGCGCGAACTCGAGGGCGCGCTGAGGAAGCTGTTGGCCTTCGCCGATTTTCACAATCGGGAAATCACCATCGATCTCGCCCGTGAAGCGCTCAAGGACTTGTTGAGCGTGCAGCGCGCACAGGTCTCGGTCGAGAGCATCCAGAAGACCGTGGCCGACTTCTACAAGATCAAGGTCGCCGACATGTACTCGCAACGCCGGCCGTCGAACATCGCCAGGCCGCGCCAGATCGCAATGTATTTCGCCAAGGAGTTGACGCAGAAGAGTCTGCCCGAGATCGGCGAACTCTTCGGCGGCCGTGACCACACCACGGTGCTGCATGCAGTGCGCAAGATCAACGAGTTGCGTGGCAAGCATCCCGAGCTGAACCACGAACTGCACGTGTTGCTGCAGACCCTGAAAGGCTGATGCGCGTGCTCATGCGACGCCTCTCATCGGTGGTTGTGGACAACCGCTTCGCGCCCTGGGCGTCGATTGTGGAAGACCGCCTCGATTTGCGTTTGCCCCAAATCGACCCACAAACCCGCGGACCCGCGTACAGAGTCCCCGCACAGACTTATCGTTTTCGCAATCGCTTGATTCGTTTCGTTCCTATGACGTTGTCCACAGTGACCTGGCCTCTCTATCAATTAACATCATTGAGGTTTAAAGCAAATGCAACTAATTAAAGCGCCGCGCGATGCGCTGCTCAAACCGCTGGCCGTCGTCAGCGGAATCGTTGAACGACGTCACACCCTTCCCATCCTCGCCAACATTCTCATCAAGAAGGAAGGCCCCAAGGTTTCATTCGTCTCGACCGACATCGAGGTGCAGATCAAGACGCATGCGGACATTGGGGTCGGCACCGAAAATTTCGCGATCACGGTCGCCGCGAGAAAGCTGCTCGACATCCTGCGCGCCCTGCCCGAGTCGGGCGAGGTAACGCTGTCGCACAGCGCGAAAAAGATGACGGTGCAGTCGGGCAAGAGCCGCTTCAACCTGCAGACGCTGGCCGCCGAAGAATTCCCCACGGTCACGCAACCCGAGAGCTATCTCGCGTCCTTCTCGCTGCCGCAGAAGACCCTGAAGCACCTGATTGCGATGGTGCATTTCTCGATGGCGCAGCAGGACATCCGCTACTACCTCAACGGGCTGTTGCTGGTAGTCGATGGCAAGCAGGTGATCGCGGTGGCCACCGACGGGCATAGGCTCGCGTATTGCGCGGTCGAGAGCGAAGGCGTCGCGAATGGAGCAGGCGCGGCCCCGGTCGAACGCCAGGAAGTGATCGTGCCGCGAAAGAGCATCCTCGAATTGCAACGCCTGCTCGACGACAGCGACGAGCCGGTCACGATCGACCTCGCGGGCAACCAGGTGCGTTTCACCTTCGGCGCCATCGAGCTGGTCTCGAAGCTGGTCGAAGGCAAGTTCCCCGATTACCAGCGCGTCATTCCGAGCGGCTACACCAAGAGCTTCTCGATCGGTCGCGACGACTGGTTGCGCTCGCTGCAACGCGTGGCGATTCTGACTTCCGACAAGTTCAAGGGTGTCCGCTTCGTGCTGTCCGAAGACGCGGTCAAGATCAGCTCGACCAACGCCGACCAGGAAGACGCGCAGGACGAAATCGAGATCGCGTATCCCCACGGCACGCTCGATATCGGCTTCAACGTGTCGTACCTGCTCGACGTGCTCAACAACCTCAAGACCGAGCAGGTCACGGTGGCCGTCGGCGATTCGAATTCGAGCGCCTTGATCACGCTGCCGGAAAACCAGGACTTCAAGTACGTCGTGATGCCGATGCGCATTTGATTTTTCCCTCTCCCGGGACGGGGGGAGGGCAACAACATGGAATGGGTGGTCATTCGTCATTTCGACCCCACATTCCAAGCATGTTTCGAACGAAGGTTTTTGATGAGTGATCTGCCCGTTTCGCTGGAAGACAAGAACGACCCGACACCTATCCAACCGGTGGTGATAGACAACGCCGAAGACCCGACGCGCACTGCTGCGGCCAACGCGATCGCCGACGCCGACTACGGCGCCGGTTCGATCCAGATCCTCGAAGGCCTCGAGGCCGTGCGCAAGCGCCCCGGCATGTACATCGGCGACACGTCCGATGGATCGGGCCTGCATCACATGGTCTTCGAAGTCGTCGACAACTCGATCGACGAAGCGCTCGCTGGTTTCTGCGACGAGATCACGGTCACGATCCACACCGACAACTCGATCTCTGTTATCGACAACGGCCGCGGCATTCCCACCGGCGTCAAGTTCGACGACAAGCACGAGCCCAAGCGCAGCGCCTGCGAGATCGCGCTGACCGAACTGCATGCCGGCGGCAAGTTCAACCAGAACAGCTACAAGGTCTCGGGCGGCCTGCACGGCGTGGGCGTGTCGTGCGTCAACGCGCTCTCCAAGTGGTTGCGCCTGACGGTGCGTCGAGAAGGCCACGCGCACTTCATCGAGTTCGCCAAGGGCGACGTGCAGAACCGCATCGTCCAGACCGTCGACGACAAGAGCGGCACGCCCATCGAGATCTCGCCGATGGCGATCATCGGCGACACCGAGAAGCGCGGCACCGAAGTCCATTTCCTGCCCGACGAAACGATCTTCTCGCACATCGATTTCCACTACGAGATCTTGAGCAAGCGCCTGCGCGAGCTGTCGTTCTTGAACAATGGCGTGAAGATCAAGCTGGTCGATCAGCGCGTGGGCAAGGAAGAAGACTTCGCGTTCGCGGGCGGCGTCAAAGGCTTCGTCGAATACATCAATCGCGCCAAGACCGTGTTGCATCCGACCTCGTTCTACGCGATCGGCGAGAAGGACAGCGAGTTCAACGCCAACGGCTACGGCGGCGGCGTGAAGGTGATCGTCGAAGTGGCGATGCAGTGGAACGACAGCTACCAGGAGCAGGTGCTCTGCTTCACCAACAACATTCCCCAGCGCGACGGCGGCACGCACCTGACGGGCCTGCGCGCGGCGATGACGCGCGTCATCAACAAGTACATCGACGAGCACGAGTTCGCCAAGAAGGCCAAGGTCGAGACCACCGGCGACGACATGCGCGAAGGCCTCACCTGCGTGTTGAGCGTGAAGGTGCCCGAGCCCAAGTTCAGCAGCCAGACCAAGGACAAGCTGGTCTCGTCCGAAGTGCGCCTGCCGGTCGAG
>JBBQCA010000050.1:0-16921 GCA_038318315.1 Burkholderiales bacterium
AAAGCCCTGTCCGAGCGGACCGGTAGTGGTCTCGACCCCGGGTGTGATGCCCAGTTCGGGATGACCCGGCGTCTTCGAATGGAGCTGACGAAAATTCTCGAGCTCCTTCATCGGCAGGTCGTAGCCGGTCAGATGCAGCAGCGCGTATTGCAGCATCGAGCCGTGCCCGTTCGACAGCAGGAAGCGATCGCGATCCATCCACTGCGGATCGGCGGGGTTGTGCTTGAGGTGATGCTTCCACAGCGCTACCGCGATCTCGGCCATGCCCATCGGCATGCCGGGGTGTCCCGACTCGGCCTTCTGCACTGCGTCCATCGCCAGCGCGCGGATCGCGTTGGCCATCATCTTGGGAGAAACTGCGGGAGCAGCGAGGGTCGCATCCATGGACAGGTTCGCGTGAAAACGCCGAGGGTGGGAGAATCGGGGCGGCTGTCGCCATGAACGATGCGCGACCGCGCTTGCTTGCGGATGCGCGAAACCGGTTCGTCATCGACACCGTCGCGGGGCGAACCCGATCGAGGTCCGCCGAGCGCGCGATTTTATCAGACCGAGAGGGCACGAACCTTTGGGTGCCGCCGCGGACTTCGATCCGCCCACTCCGATTGAAACTGCGGTTCGCCCTCTCGACTCGAACCCGAACTCGCCGACTACTGACTCATGAGCCTTCCCCGTTTTTATGTCGATGCGCCGCTGACTGTCGGCGAACCTTGCGTGCTTGCTCACGAGACCACGCGTCATGCATTGCGCGCGCTGCGGCTGCGCCAGGGCGAAATGCTGACGCTCTTCAACGGACACGGCGGCGAGTACGCCGCTCAGTTGATACAAGCGCGCGAGCCCGAAGCGGAGGCCCAGGTGGTGCGCTTCGATCCGCGCGAAGCCGAGTTGCCGTGGTCGATCACGGTCGCGCAGGGATTGTCGTCGGGCGATCGCATGGACTGGACCATCGAGAAGGCGGTCGAGCTCGGCGCGGCGGCGATCGCGCCGCTGGCGATGTCGCGCAGCGTGACGCGCCTGACCGCGGATCGCGCGGCATCGCGTTGCAGGCATTGGCAGTCGCTCGCGATCGCGGCATCCGAACAATGCGGCCGCAATCGCATCGCGACGATCGAACCCGTGATGCCGTTGATCGACTGGCTGGCGACGCTTCCCGAGGCCAGCCTGCGTCTGGTCCTGGTGGCCGGCGGCGCACCGCTCGCGAGCTTTCGTGCGCCGCCCGATGGACGACGCATCGTGCTGGTGGCCGGACCCGAGGGCGGCATGTCCGACGACGACTTGCAGGCGGCCGATGCTGCCGGTTTTCGCGCACTGTCTCTCGGCCCCCGCATCCTGCGAACCGAGACCGCGGCACCGGCGGCGATCGCGATGCTGACGGCGCGCTGGCACGCGGAATGATTGCGGCCATAATCGGCACGCGGCATCAATGCGCGACGCCGAGGCACGAGACCCACGCGCAACTGCCACTTCAACGCAGCGACAACCAGGGGAACGATATGGGACTACTCGACACCATCGGTGGACTGGCGGGGCAATTCGGAAACGGGCAGGGCAACGCCAATCCCAAAGCCGCACTCGTGCAGGCGGTGCTCGGCATGCTGGTTCACGGCAATGACCCGGGAGGCCTGGGCGGTTCGGGTGGGCTCGGCGGGCTCGGTGGCCTCCTGCAACGATTCCAGAGTGCGGGTCTGGGCGACGCCGTGGCTTCGTGGGTCGGGACCGGCAGCAATCTTCCGGTCTCGGCCGATCAGATCAAGTCGGCTCTCGGCGACGGTCCCTTGCGTACCCTGGCCGAGCACGCGGGCCTGAGCGAAGACGATGCCGCCTCGCATCTGTCGAGCCTGCTGCCGCAGATGATCGACAAGCTCACGCCGCAGGGACAGCTACCCGCGAACGGCATTCACGAAGGCGGCCTTGCCGGCGCGGTCGATGTGCTCGGTCAGTTCTTTGGGCACAAGGACGCGTAGGCATAGGTCACGCGAACGAGTAGAACACCCGGAACGCGTGATCGCTTTCGGCCAGCGAGTCGGCCGCATCGCGAAAGGTCTCGAGCAACGACTCACGCGCATCCGCATCGAATCCCGGTCCGGTCGGGATGCGGTCGAGCAGGATCACGAAGCCGCCGGCTGATTCCCCCATGTCGAGCAGCGCGTCATACAGCGCGTCGAGATTGGCGCCGTAGTGCCCTGGAAAATCGAGCGCGCGACCGATGCTCTGCAGCACTTCGGTCTTGAGCGCCAAACGTCCGGCCGGCACCAGCTCGCGTGCCGTGAACTGCACATGCACGAAGCGCTCGCCAAGCGACGCAGCCGCGTCGGCGAGTTGCTCGACGGTGAAATTCCTGACCGCCTGAACGCTCTGCGGCTTGATGCGATGGAAGGGATGGGCGGCGTTCATTGCACGATGCGTCTGAAACTCTGGTAGTGGTCGTCTGTGTAGTAGTACTCGCCCGAGTTGCGGAAGTCGCCGGTGTCGCCGCGCGCCGCGATGATGCGACGCGCGCCGCGCGTGCGCTCGCCGGGCGTGGGCACGGTGTACTCGGCGTAATAGCCGCGCGGCCTTCGCGGCAGGATGCCCTCGCGATTGCCGAACACGATGCCGTCGCGACGCGACGCGAACGGTCCGCCCGCATGAATCAGACCAAGCACCTCGCGCCCCTGCACAGGCAGTTGCGAGACATGCATGGTGTTGATCTCGACGCCGCGCTCGATGCCGCGCCCGAAGTCGCGCGCCTGCGCCGGGACAAGCATCGGCGCGATCGGCGCCATCGCGCAAGCGCATACGGCGACGGCCAGACAGGTCCGGCGCGCGGCGCGATGGGCAAGCGTACGAAGCAGTTCAAAGGAATGGAAAATCGACACGGCTTGCGCAAACTTCGAAGAATTGCGCATCGTATCGACGTAGGCCGTCGCGAGCAACTATGCGATCGCTTGCGCCGCTGCCGTTGCTCGCGCTCGCGCCAAGCGGCGACGCCTGCGCACCTTCGACGCCGATCGCGCCGAGCAACGCGCGGACCGGGCGCAGGAGACTCATCACATGCCGTGCCGCGATGCCATCGTCTTTCGCTGTCGTCGTCCGTTTTCACCGATGCCGTGAATGCGATACTCATGCGATGCGAACGACGCGACGCTGGATACCCTGGCTTGTGGCTGCGATCTTGTGCGCGCTCGCGATCCTCGCACGCCAGTACCTGATACAGCCGCCTGAAATCGCGCACCGTTGCGATACCACGACGCTGACGCTCATCACACCCGGCCCGTGGTGGTGCAGCGTGCGGGCCACGATCGTCATGAGCTACGCATGGGGCGGACTGTTCTACGCCTCGATCGGCCTGGCGTTGGCTGCCTTGTGGCTGCGTCGCGCATGGGTGGGTTTCGCGACGCTCGCGGTCGGTCTGGTTGCGATCGTCTGGTACAGCTACGAGCCGGGTGCGGTCGCGATCACGGTCGGAACACTGGTGCTTGCGAGGGCGCAGGCAACGAAGCGGATCGATCGTCGACCCGACCGCTGATCCCGCCGTTGAACCACGTCGATGTCGCGAACATCACGCACAGCAGCGCCCACAGATCGGCGCTCGCGTTGATCGGCAATTCCATCGCGACGATCACGACCGCCCCGATGACGAGTCCGATCGACAGGATCTTCTCTTCGATCTCGCGCGGCGCCTTGAATGATGTTCGTACCGACTCGATGTGGCCCGTGAGCGCAAGCATCGTGAACGCCAGGACCACCGGCGCGAACAGCAACGATGGAAAGTCGCGATAACGCGCATCGAACACCAGGAGCAGGTTGACGATGGTCGCAGCGATCAGCCAGAACGCTTGCAGCGCGCCGTTGAGCACGCCCGCCCGGTCGCCGCCTGCACCGCGCTTTCCGAAAGCCTCGACCATCGATGCGCAAGCCAGCCCGCGATCGTTCGGCCCCCGAGCGATCCATCGCGCCACGTGCTCGGTGATGAAGATCGACGTCACGACCGCGATCGCCGTCATGACGATCGTGAGCGCCCATTCGAAAACATCGCGATTGGCGAAGACGAAGTGTCGTACCTGGGCCGCCGCGATGGCGCCGATGAAGAAACCTGCGAGCGCGCGCACTGCGCTTGCCGATGACGCGAGACGCGTGCGCGACGGGTCGAGAGCCCTGCGGGGCAGAACACCGAAGAGCGCAAAGCCCACCGCGCACCCAAAGCCAACGATCAGTCCGATCCACCAGCGGCCGTCTTCGGTAACCGGCCCGCTCAACGGAAACTTGTCGCGCAGCTCGTCGTCGTAGAGGCCCCAGTAGCCGCCGACGGTGCCTTCGAGCTTCTTCTTCCACGGTTGATCGAAGGCCTCGATCACGTTGTACGGCAGCTTCGCCTGCTCGACGAAAGTCATGAACTCGCGAAAGAAGCGCGCTTCGTTGACGCGGCTGGGCACCGCCTGCCAGCGCTGCCGCCCTTCGCTCGGCCAGCCGGTCTCGCCGATCAGGAACTCGCGGCCCGGGAACGCGGCCTGCATCTTCTTGTAGATCGCCTCGACATGCGCGATCGCGCCAGCTATCGCGACCGGTTCGTCTTCCCAGTACGGCAGGATGTGGATAGTGATGAAATCGACCGCGGGCGCGACCTCGCGGTACTTCAACCAGAACTCCCAGACGTCGGCATAGGTCACCGGCAAACCGGTTGCGGCACGCACCGCGCGCACGTGCTCGGCGATGGTTCGTTGCGGCAGTTCGCCGCGCAACAGCACTTCGTTGCCGACCACGATCGCGCGGATCACGTCGCGCTCGCGATTGGCAACCGCGATGGCAAGCGCAAGCTCCTGGGCGTTCTCGACCGGATCGCGCGACAGCCACGCGCCGAGCAACACCTTCATGCCATGGCGCTGCGCGATCGCGGGGACCTGGTCGAGACCCTGCCCGACCGAGTAGGTGCGCACGCAATCGAAGTGCCGCGACAAGGCCTTCAGGTCTTCGTCTATGCGTTCGGGCGTGACGCGATAGCCGAGCGTGAACGGCGACTCGCCCGCCTTGCGGTAAGGCGCATACGACACGCATGCGATGCGACCCGAGGACGCGGCGGCGATCGCGACGGGGATGCCGAGTCGCACCCAGTACCAGGCGGTGGCGAGAGTCGCGACAGCGAGAAGCAGGAGGATGGCCGCGCGCGCGCGTGTATGCCGTCGTGGTTGGTGAGTCGCGATCATGCTGGTCTTTTTCGGTGGGGCATTCTACCGAGACGCTTCGCGGCATCGCTAGAATCCGCGACATGCTCCGCGTCATGCCCACTTCTTCAACTGCAACACGCCCCCGCGTCTTCGACATCTGCATCGTCGGCGCCGGCCCCGCCGGATCGACCGCGGCGTATCTGCTCGCGCGTCACGGCCTCTCGGTCGCGCTGGTCGATCGCGCCCGCTTCCCGCGCGACAAGACCTGCGGCGACGGCATCACGCCGCGCGGCGCGCGCGTGTTGAAGCGCATCGGCGCGCTCGATCTGGTGTCCGGTGCAGGTTACGCGTGCCGCGGCGTCGATATACGCGGACACGGGATCGATGGCGATGCCGTCGAGTTCACGATGCGCTTCGATCGAGGCCGCGGACGGGGCACCGACAACGATAGCGCCGGCGAGGCCGCCGGCGAGCCCCGCGACCTGATCGTGCTGCCGCGTTTCGCGCTCGATGCCTTGCTGCTGCAGCATGCGCTGCGCGCAGGCCCGACGCTGTTCGATGCGAGCAAGGTCACGGCCATCGAGACCCACGACACGCATGCGCGCGTGGTCACCGATACGGATCTCGCGATCGATGCGGCGATGGTCGTGCTCGCGACCGGCGCCGAGTCGCAGTTGCTGCGCGCCTGCGGCCTGCTCGAGCAGAAGCCGCCGCTCGAACACGCCGCGCGCGCCTACTTCGAGAACGTCGAAGGGCTCTCCGACCGCGTCGTGCTTTTCTTCGACGGCGTCGATCTGCCGGGTTATGGATGGATTTTTCCAACGTCGCCCACCACGGCCAACATCGGCTGCGGCGTGTTCGCGCAGGACCGAGTGGAGGCGAGGCCTCGGCCGATGCCGCAATCGCAGCGCCTCGAACAATTGCTCGCGACGCATCCGATGCTGGTTCGCATGCTCGCCAACGCGACCCGCAGCGGACCGATGCGTGCCTATCCGCTGCGCACCGACTTCAGGCGCGAGTTCGCCGGACACGGCCGTCTCATGGTCATCGGCGAGGCAGCCGGTCTCGTCAATCCGATCACCGGCGAAGGCATCGACTACGCGCTCGAATCGGCCGAATTCGTGGCAGCCGCGATCGCGGCGCACTGGCCGACGGGTACGGCGGCGAGCACGGCGGCGATCGACGCCGCATCCGCGCATCGCATCACCGAGGACTATCGAGCGCGCCTCTCGAAGCGCTTCACGACCCGCTTCGCGCTTTATCGCAAGGCCCAGCGGCTGGCCTTGTCGCCTACGCGCATGCCCGCACTGCTCACGCAAGTCGCGCGCGCCCCCGCGTTGCAACGGCTGGTGATCGATGGGCTCTTCGGCCGCGCAAAACCGACCCACCTCTTCAAGCCCGCGACGCTCTGGCAGATCGCGCGCATGCTCCTGCGCGGCCCGGCGGCACCGCGCCTCAGCGACCCGCGTTCGCCTCGACCACCGTCAACGCCGCGAGATTGACGATGCGCCGCACGGTCGCCGACGGCGTGAGGATGTTGACCGGCGCCGAACATCCGAGCAGCAGGGGGCCGATCGCGATGTTGTTGCCTGCCGCACTCTTCAAGAGGTTGTAGGCGATGTTGGCCGCATCGATGTTGGGCAGCACCAGCAGGTTGGCCTCGCCCGAGAAGCTGGTGTCCTTGGCGATTTCGCGTCGCAGCCGTTCGTCGAGCGCGCAGTCGCCGTGCATCTCGCCATCGACGTCGAAATCGACACGGCCCTCCACGGCGCGCTCGCGCTTGCGTTCACTCAAGAGACGCAAGGTCTCGCGCATCTTGACCGCGGACGGCGCATTCGACGAGCCGAAGTTCGAATGCGACAGCAGCGCGACCTTGGGCACGATGCCGACGCTGCGCATCGCGTCGGCGGCCATGATCGTGATCTCGCAGAGCTCTTCGGCGCTCGGGTCGTTGTTGATGTGCGTATCGACCAGGAACACCTGCCGGCCGGGCAAGATCAATCCGTTCATCGCCGCATAGATCTTCGCGCCGGGCGCATGGCCGAGCACTTCGTCGATGAAGACGAGGTGTCGGTGGACGGTGCTGATGGTGCCGCAGATCATGCCGTCGGCCTCGCCCTTTCTGATCATCATCGCGCCGATCAGCGTGGTCCTGCGGCGCATCTCTAGGCGCGCGATCTGCTCGGTCACGCCTTTACGCATCATCAGCGCGTGATACGTCTGCCAGTAGTCGCGATAGCGTTCGTCGTGCTCGGTGTTGACCACCATGAAGTCGGCGCCGGCCTTCAGGCGCAAACCGTATCGGGCGATGCGCTGCTCGATCACCTCGGGGCGCCCGATCAGGATCGGTGTCGCGATCTTCTCGTCGACCGCCACCTGCACCGCGCGCAGCACGCGCTCCTCCTCGCCTTCGGCGAACACGATGCGCTTCTTCTCGGGCGCCACCACGCGCGCCGACGCGAAGATCGGCTTCATCAGCGTGCCGCTCTGATAGACGAACTGCACGAGGCGTTCGCGATAGGCGTCCATGTCCTCGATCGGACGCAGCGCGACGCCCGAATCCATCGCAGCCTGGGCAACCGCCGGCGCGATCTTGACGATCAGGCGCGGATCGAAGGGTTTGGGGATCAGGTATTCGGGGCCGAACGACACGTCCTCGATGCCGTAGGCGGTGGCCACGATGTCGCTCTGTTCGCGGCGCGCGAGCTCGGCGATCGCATTCACGGTGGCGATCTCCATCTCGCGCGTGATGGTGGTCGCGCCGACATCGAGCGCGCCGCGAAAGATGAACGGAAAGCAGAGGACGTTGTTGACCTGGTTCGGATAGTCGGTGCGGCCGGTCGCCAGGATCGCATCGGGGCGCACCGCCTTCGCGAGTTCGGGAAGGATCTCCGGCGTGGGGTTGGCGAGCGCGAAGATGATCGGCTTGGCGCCCATCGAGGCCACCATGTCCTGCTTTAACACGCCGCCCGCCGACAGTCCGAGGAACAGGTCGGCACCGACGATCACCTCGGCCAACGTGCGTGCCGAAGTCTCCTGCGCGAAACGCTCCTTGTCGGGGTCCATCAATTCGGCGCGGCCCTTGTAGACGACGCCGGCGAGATCGGTCAGCCAGATGTTCGCGATCGGCAGTCCGAGGTCGACCAAGAGATCGACGCAGGCCAGCGCCGCCGCGCCCGCACCCGACACGACCAGCTTCACGTCCTTGATGCTCTTGCCCACGACCACGAGGCCATTGGTCATCGCGGCGCCGACGATGATCGCGGTGCCGTGCTGATCGTCGTGAAACACCGGGATCTTCATGCGCGTGCGCAGCGCGCGTTCGATCTCGAAGCACTCGGGCGCCTTGATGTCTTCCAGGTTGATGCCGCCGAAGGTGGGCTCGAGTGCGGCGATCACTTCGATCAATTTCGCGGGATCGCGCTCGCTGATCTCGATGTCGAACACGTCGATGCCGGCGAACTTCTTGAACAGCACGCCCTTGCCTTCCATCACCGGCTTGGCCGCGAGCGGACCGATCGCGCCCAGACCCAGCACCGCGGTGCCGTTGGTGATGACGCCGACCAGGTTGCCGCGGGCGGTATAGCGATACGCGTTGTTGGGATCGCTGACGATCTCTTCGCACGCCGCCGCGACTCCCGGCGAATAGGCGAGCGCGAGGTCGCGCTGATTGACCAGCGACTTGGTCGGCGTGACCGAAATCTTTCCGGGCGTCGGGTACTCGTGATACTCGAGCGCGGCGCGGCGCAGTTCGGTCTGCTTGTCCACGGGCTGAGCCGGCGAAGGCTCGACCGGCGCGGAATCAGGGGGACGCAGGGAATCGGACATGATGGCTTTCGAAGGAAGGTCACGGGCGCGCGTGGAGAACCGCAATTATCCGTCGTAAGCGTTGGAAATAGCCTCGCCCGATGTCGGTCGACGATCCGGCGTGCGACGTCATGGCGGCGCACGCCGGCGCCGTGGCAAAGGAAGCGGACTTCGCCGTGTCAAGAATCGCAGCGAACATGCGCTCTCGAGATCCAGGCGGCCTTCCGCTTCATCCGACGCACTCCCGACGACATGACCGAAAACCATTCTTATCGCGGGCATCGCATTTGCCTGCAGCTTCTGCAAATCCAGCCTGAGCGTTACCGATGGGTCTGGCGCATCGACGGTGCGCACACGGCGAAGGGAAGAGCTGTGTTCCAGACCGAGGATGTGGCTCGCTCGGAAGCCTTGCAGTTCGCGCAGCTCACGATCGAAAGCATCGAGCAATGCGCACGACCGCTCGTGCAATGAGTCCGCCGCAACGCCGCTAGGAAGCATGCGGCGCCCACCCCCAGGTGAGGGCTGGCGATTGATCGAAGCGAGGCACGCAGGCACTATCATCACGCGATCGCCACTTCACGCGTCATCGCCATGGATCGCAGTCACGCACTCGCCCTCGCCGCGCGCACAGAGAACATCGAGCCCTTCTATGTGATGGAACTGATGAAGCACGCGCATGCGCTCGAGCTTGCGGGTCGCAACATCATTCACATGAGTGTCGGCGAGCCTGACTTCACGGCGCCGCAAATCGTGATCGATGCGCTGGCCGCGGCCATGCAACGCGGCGACACGCATTACACCGCGGCGACCGGGATCTTTCGGCTACGGCGTGCGATCGCGGAGTTTCTGAAGGCGAGGCATGGCGTCGATATCGATCCGTCTCGCATCATCGTCACCGCCGGCGCATCGGGTGCTTTGCTGCTGACGATGGCCGCGGTGGTCGACCCGGGCCGGGAAATCCTGATGCCCGATCCCTCGTATCCGTGCAATCGACATTTCGTGGCGGCTTTCGATGGCGTCGCCAAACTGATTCCGTCGGGACCCGAGCATCGCTTCCAGTTGACGGCCGAACTGGTCGAACGACATTGGACCGCGGCCACGCGCGGCGTGCTGATCGCATCGCCGTCGAATCCGACCGGCACCTCGATCGCGCCGGCCGAACTGCAACGCATCATCGAGACGGTCGCGGCCAGGAAGGGCATTGCGATCGTCGATGAGATCTATCTCGAACTGTCGTACGAAGATGAGGACGCAAATGCGGGCAAGTTGCGTCATCGCTCGGCGCTCGAATTCAGCGACGACGTGATCGTCATCAACAGCTTCTCGAAGTACTTCCACATGACGGGCTGGCGGCTGGGCTGGGCGGTGGTGCCCGAGAGCATGGTGCCGACGTTCGAGAAGCTCGCGCAGAACTTCTTCATCTGCGCATCGACGCCGGCGCAATACGCGGCGCTGGCGTGCTTCGAGCCCGAGGCGCTCGCCATCTACGAAGCGCGCAAGGAAGAGTTCAAGCGGCGGCGCGACTACATCGTTCCCGCGTTGCGCGCGATCGGTTTCGACGTGCCGGTGATGCCCGACGGCGCGTTCTACGTCTATGCGGACTGCAGTCGTTTTCTCACGCGCGAACTGCCTGACAGCAACGCGCTCGCATTGCATATCCTCGACGAAGGGGGCGTGGCTGTCGTGCCCGGAAAAGACTTCGGGCACTACCAGCCGGAGCGATGGCTGCGACTTTCCTACGCGACGTCGATGGAGAACCTGCGCGAAGCGGTGGCGCGCATGGCACGTCTACTGGTGGGCGACAAACGCAGCGTCGCTTGAAGTTTCTGCGGCGTCACGAGCAACAGCTCAGAGCGACGCGAGGCGCGCTTCTTCAGGACTGGCAGACGCTGCGGCCGCATCGACCTTGTTGACATCGGTCTTGTCGTTCCCATCGGCCGCTTGCGCCGGAGCATTGAGTTTCTTGCTCGCTACCGGTATGGATTCAATGCGTGGCCTCGCAACGCCGCGCACCGCTTGCAGGATGCGATCGCGTTCCTGCAACACGCGCGCGCCGTAGCCGTTGTCGTCGCCATTGCCCGCGCCCACGTAAAGACGCAAGCCATCGGCAACCGATCCGCCGCGACGGATGCAGTCCTTCAACACCACCGCTCCGACGCGCACGTTGGCGACCGGGTTGAGCGCGATGTTGGCGCCGCCGAAGTCGGCGAGCTTGTCGCGATGTACCTTCGCCATCAATTGCATCAGTCCCGACGCGCCCGCAGTGCTTTGCGCAAACGGATTGAAGCCCGACTCGATCGCCATCACCGCGAGCAGCAGCAGGGGGTCCATCCGCAAATCCTTGCCGGTCGCGTAAGCCGCGTCGACCACCAGCGTGATCGCGTCGTTGTTGACGCGATATTTGCGCGAGATGTAGCGACTGACCTCGCGCTCTTCCTTCGTCAGTGCGGGAGCGGCGGATCCGACGCCGGCACCGGCTTCATTCCCGCCTTGCGCCCGACCCTCATCGGACACCTTGCGCATAGTGACCGCTTCGTCCTCGGGCGGCGACAGATCGCTGTTCATCAAACCCAGAAGGCGGCTGGCTTGTTCCGTGCGATTGGCGATGCGGCTCCCGGAGAACGTGTACTCGGCCAACGGATCGAGTCCGGCGGTATCCGGTTGCACGGCCTGGCTCGACGTCCTGTGCGGGATCGACATCCACTGCCCCACCGTGTGGGCATACTCGGGTTGCGTGGTCAACAGCGCAACGAGAGCGACGGCGAAGAGTCCCACGGTCGAGAGACTGTGGTGCATCAGCTTGATCGACGTTTGTCTGACGGCGCGCCATTCACCGCGCAGTCGTTGCAGATTGATGGATTGCAAATTCATTGTTGCTCCTGTTGCCGAGGATCGGGCACCTTCGCGCTTGGCGCGCGACGGACCACCGACACTCTTTCCAGTGCACTGAAGGCGAACGTAATCGCCTGCGTCCCGTGGGACCGACACACTCAAAAGCCGGACGAGACAAATGCTCGGTTAAAAAAATGTGGGCGTCCGGAGAACCCGCTTGACGTGGATGCGATGCATCGACACAAAGCAAAACCGATGGCGACAAGCTTGGAGCTATGCTGCGTGGTTGCGAAATACTGTTAGCCCGTGAGGCCGAAGCGATGAAGAGCGGGCAAGGTAAATGACCGCACGCGCTAGGGTCAATCAGGGAAATGTTAAATGGCCCCGCGAACCAACCAATAGCGGGGCCGAGTGCGAATCAACTCAGCCCAGATGAAGCAAAAATACGAGGACTTGCGGGATTTTTCAGCACAACTGGAGAGAACGGGGCAATTGACGCGCATTGCCGCTCCGGTATCTCCAAAACTTGAAATCACCGAAATCTGCGATCGCGTCCTGCACAAGGGCGGACCTGCGCTGCTGTTCGAACATCCGACCACGGGCACGATGCCGGTCCTCGCCAACCTCTTCGGGACGGTCGAAAGAGTCGCCGCGGGGATGGGTCAGGATTCAATCGGCGCGTTGCGCGAAGTCGGCGCCTTGCTCGCGCGCCTGAAGGAACCCGAGCCGCCCCGCGGCCTGAAGGACGCGGGGCGGCTGATCGCGATGGTCAAGGCATTGCGCGACATGGCGCCGCGGGAAGTGCGAAGACCCGTGTGCCACGAACACATCGTCGAAGGCGCCGAGGTCGATCTCTCTCGTCTGCCGGTGCAGACCTGCTGGCCCGACGACGCGGGTCCGCTGATCACGTGGGGGTTGGTCATCACGCGCGGGCCGCAGAACGTCGCGAACCCGAAGAAGCGCCAGAACCTCGGCATCTATCGACAGCAGGTGATCGCAAGCAATCAGGTGATCATGCGTTGGCTGGCGCATCGTGGCGGCGCGCTCGACTTCCGCGAGTTCCGGCGCGCCAATCCTGGGGAGGCGTTCCCTATCGCCGTCGCGCTCGGTGCCGATCCCGCGACCATGCTGGGCGCGGTCACCCCGGTCCCGGACTCGTTGTCCGAATATCAATTCGCGGGACTCCTGCGCGGCGGCCCCACCGAAGTCGCGCGCTGCATAGGCTCGGACCTGCAGGTGCCCGCGCGCGCGGAGATCGTCCTCGAAGGCTCCATCCCGGTTGCCGCACAGGGTTATTCGAGACGCAGCGAACACGGCATAGAACTCGAAGAGCGCGATGGCTATCTTCACGCCCTCGAAGGACCGTTCGGCGATCACACCGGCTACTACAACGAGCGCGACTGGTTTCCGGTCTTCCAGATCGATCGCATCGCGATGCGCAGCGATGCGATCTATCACTCGACCTACACCGGCAAGCCGCCCGACGAACCGGCCATACTCGGCGTCGCATTGAACGAGGTGTTCGTGCCGATCCTGCAGAAGCAGTTTCCCGAGATCGTCGATTTCTATCTGCCGCCCGAGGCTTGCAGTTATCGCATGGCGATCGTCAGCATCAGGAAGGGTTACGCGGGCCACGCCAAGCGCGTGATGTTCGGCATCTGGAGTTTCCTGCGCCAGTTCATGTACACCAAGTTCATCGTCGTGGTCGACGACGATGTCAACGTGCGGGACTGGAAGGAAGTGGTGTGGGCGATCACGACGCGCGTCGATCCGACGCGCGACACGACGCTGGTCGATCACACGCCGATCGATTACCTCGACTTCGCGTCGCCGGTGTCGGGGCTCGGCTCGAAGATGGGACTCGACGCGACCAACAAGTGGCCCGGCGAGACCACGCGCGAATGGGGACGGCCGATCGCGATGGACGCGGCCGTGAAGGCGCGCGTCGACGCGATGTGGCAAAGCCTCGGACTCGCGTGACTTGCCTTTAGCGGGCAGCGGTGCTGTCGTCGCGATAGGTCGTGCCATAGAACTTGTGCACGCCGGTCGCCCAGGTCTTGTCGGCCATGTCGGGCCAATCGTCGTCGTCGAACCCGGGTGCGTCCTTGAGCTTGTCCTTGGCGACATCGAGCGTGAAGCGATGATTGGCGGTGTCGAGCTTCAGCGCTTCCCACGGCACGGCAAACAGCTTGGTGCCCATCCCGAGAAATCCGCCGTACGACAGCACGGCATAGGCAACCTTGCCGCTTTGCATGTCGAGCATGATTTCCTTGATGTCGCCGAGATCTTCATCGGCCGTGTTGTAGACGTCGTTGCCCAGAAGCGTGTCGGCGCCCATCAGGCGCGGCCCGGGCCCATCGTGGCCCTCCGATGCGTACATGCCATAGCTATCCCGTGACATATAGTCCGTGCGATCCAGTGTGTCGGTGCGATCCATGTCTGCTCCTCGATGAAGTGTGCGCGGGCCAAAGCGGCCAGCGCTCGCGAACTCATCGCCACAGGCGATGCTTCGTTGTCGAGCCCTCAGACTACGCAGGGCGCATCGGGGCTAGCCTGGGTGTACAGCCGATAAACCACTCGGATCGATGGAGAAACCGCTGCGCGAAATTTCCCGCGCGTGGATGATTCCTTGGATGGTCGTTCGGGCGCGCGACCCACATGAATTTGGGACAATCGCTCACTCCAATCCTTGGAGGCCCTATGCGGTTCGATGGACGAGCGGTTCTTGTGACAGGCGGCGCGAACGGCATCGGCCTCGCCTGCGCGACGCGCTTTGCGAGCGAAGGCGCGACGGTCGCGATCGCCGATCGCAATCGCGATGCGGGCGAGCGCGCAGCAGCAAAAATCGGCGCACGTTTCTTCGCCACCGATGTAGCGAAAAAGCGCGACGTAGACGCTACGGTGGCCGCGTTCGCCGATCAGGTCGGACGCATCGATGTGCTGATCAACAACGCCGGCATCACGCACGCCGCCGAGTTCCTGGATCTTGCCGAGGAAGATTTCGATCGCGTGCTCGCGGTCAATCTCAAGTCTTGTTTCCTGATGGGGCAGGCGGTGGCGCGGCACATGGTTGCGCAACGCGAACACACAGGCGACCGGGATGACGACAACCCGCGCGAGACTGGTTGCATCATCAACATGTCGAGCGTCAACGCCGTGGTGGCGATTCCGAACCAGGTGCCTTACGTGGTCAGCAAGGGCGGTATCGCGCAACTGACCAAGGTGATGGCCTTGTCGCTGGCGTCCTACGGGATACGCGTCAACGCGATCGGTCCCGGCACGATCGCCACAGAGCTCGCGAAGAACGCGGTCCTGTCCGACGACGCCGCGCGGCATCGCGTGCTCTCGCGCACGCCGATGCGCCGCCTGGGCGAGCCCGAAGAAGTCGCGGCGATCGCGGCATTTCTGGCGAGCGACGACGCGTCGTATCTGACCGGGCAGACCATCTATCCGGATGGGGGTCGGCTTGCCCTCAATTACACTGTGGACGTCGCCTACGAATGAAGGCACCGAGTGCCACGCGCCGTCACCTCGTCCTCGGCGCCGTCGCTTTGATGCAGCCTGTCCTGCCGGCGCTCGCTCGTGTACGAACGGCACGAACGCCTTCCCACCTCCCCATGATGCTCGACCGTACGACCACCACAGCGACGACCGCTTCGGGATCCGCGCGCCTCCGGACCTACGCCACGCCCGACAGCGGCAAGACCCCGATCGTATTCCTGCATGCGAGCGTGTGCGACTCGCGCATGTGGCATCACGAGATCGCGACCCTGGGTCCGACGCGTCGCGTCGCAGCCTTCGATCGTCGCGGTTTCGGAGAGACGCAGGCCGCGCACGAGACGTTCACGAACGTCGACGACACGATCTCGGTGATGGATGCTCTGAAGATCCGCCGCGCGCTGCTGGTGGGCTGCTCGAACGGCGGCCGCGTCGCGCTCGACACGTACTTCGCGCATCCCGATCGCGTCGCCGGTCTCGTGCTGGTGTGCGGCGCGATCAGCGGCACGCCCGAGGCAGAGACCGAATGGGTGACCAATCCGCATATGCGCGCGATGTACGCGCGCTACCTGGGAGCAGAGCAGGCGAAGGACCGGAACACGCTCGCGCAGATCACGGCCCACGTCTGGCTCGATGGACCGCTCGAACGCGAGGGCCGCGTGAACGGCGCCGTGCGCGCGCTGTTCATGGACATGGTCGCCAAGTCGTTCGTCGGCTCGGAGGTCGAGGACAAGGGCTTCGTTTCCGACACCGCCTACGCGAATCTGCCCAATGTGAAGGTCCCTACCCTCGTCGTGTGGGGATCGCTCGACGTGCCCGAAGTGACGAGAACGATGAAGCACGCGGCGGCGGTGATTCCCGGCGCGCAATCGTTCGAGGTGCCCGGCACGGCGCATCTGCCTAACCTCGAGCGACCCGACTTGTTCACGCCGCGCCTCGCACGCTTGGTCGAGTCGCTGGACTGAAATGCCTCACGATCACGATCACGGACACGCGCATTCGCATGCGCATGGCGTGCCGCTCGATGCGAGCACATCGACGATGCGCATGTTCGCGGTCGGCGTCGCGATCAATCTGTTGTTCGTGCTGGTCGAAGCGGGCTTCGGCTATCGGGCCGATTCGCTCGCGTTGCTCGCCGATGCGGGCCACAACTTCGGCGACGTGATCGGGCTCGCGCTGGCCTGGGGTGCGGCGGCGCTCGCGACGCGACGGCCGTCGCAGCGCTTCACTTACGGGCTCGGCGCTTCGACCATCCTCGCGGCCGTGTTCAATGCGATGCTGCTGTTGATCGCGGTGGGCGGCATCGTGTATGCGGCCGTCGAGCGCTTCCAGACGCCCGCGCACGTCGACGACGTGCTGGTGATCGCGGTCGCGGCAGCGGGCATCGTCGTCAACGGGGCGACCGCGTTGCTGTTTCTCTCGAGCCGCAAGCAAGACCTGAATGCGCGCGGCGCCTATCTGCACATGCTCGCCGATGCGGCCGTATCGGCCGGCGTGGTCGGCGCGGGCATCGTCATTCACTACAGCGGGCTCGCGTGGATCGATCCGGCGATCGGCATCGTGATCGCGCTTGTGATCCTCGCAAGCACCTGGGGCCTGCTGCGCGACTCGATGCGGCTCGCGCTCGCCGCGGTGCCCGCCGA
>JBBQCA010000051.1:0-16845 GCA_038318315.1 Burkholderiales bacterium
CGGAAACACCTATCTGGCCGACTGGTACGGCAATTACTGCCGCAATGTCTTCGTCATACCAACGGCAATAGACTGCGATCGCTTTGTCCCAAATCTCCTGCTGCCCTCGGAAAACCTAAGGGAAGATCGATTTACCATCGGCTGGACGGGGACAGCAGGAAACTTTCGCTATCTACAGCTCGTCGAGCAACCCTTGTCGCACTTTCTGCGACGACATCGCGCCGCCCGCCTCAAGATCGTTGCGGACAGGAAACCCGATCTGCCGCGAATACCGGATACGCAATTTGAATTTGTCCAATGGACTCCGGAAAACGAAGCTTCCAGTTTACGCACGATGGATGTCGGCCTGATGCCGCTCCCCGACGATGAGTGGACCCGCGGCAAGTGTAGTTACAAGATGCTCCAATACATGGCGTCCGGCCTTCCGGTCATCGTCTCTCCGGTCGGCATGAATGCGGAAGTTCTGCTGATGGGCGAATGCGGCATCGGCGCGACAGATGCGGAAGACTGGTTTGACGCGTTGGAGATGCTGCATACCGATCGGCCCTCAGGGGCGGCCATGGGTGCCTCCGGGCGAGCCATCGTGGTAAAGGAATTCGACCTGCCCGTCGTTGCGCGCCAACTCGCAACGGCCTTTTCCAACACGATTGCGTAACCGGACCGCAACGAAAATGCCGGCGCTTCGCTCGAGGATGATGGACGTCCGTCGTAACGAGATATGGCCCTTTCTCCTGGTCCTCTCGGTGATTCTCTATGTTTACAGAATCCCTGTTTTCGATATCAACGTCACCTTCTTTCGCATCCTGTACGTCTTCTGGTTGCTGATATTGCTCGCCGATCTGACATTGCATCGAATCTCGTTGCGACGCTCGTATGCGTTGTACTTCGTGATGTTTTTCGGAGTCGTGCTGCTGAATGGGCTGGACTTGAGCAGACTCTCCAACGTCGCGCGCTACGGTCGGGACGTCGTCGGCCATTTGATCAACGTCAGTCTCGTCGGCCTGATCATTCTCTATTTCAATACCGAGCAGAAGATCGAGCGACTGATCCGCATCTTTTCACTCTCATCCTTGTTCGCCCTGGCCATCGCCCTATTCTCGGCATATACCGGACGCATCCCATTTGAAGATGTGATTCTGGCGGAGAAGACGCAATTCGTCGTACAGGATCAGTTCGCGATTTATTCGCACGGATTTCTGAGACTGGCGAGCAGTTTTTATGATCCGAACTTTTACGGTCTTTATCTGTGTTTCGTCGTTGTATTTTGTTTTTACTTGATCTATTTCCATCGAGTCAGGTGGATCTATAAGGCCATCTTGCTGAGCGCTGTCGCCGCGATCGTTTTGACCATGTCCCGCACTTCGTTCGTCGGGCTCTCCATCATCCTATTGATTTCCGTCATCAAGATGCGGCGGACTTGGGGGCTGATTGGTTTTCTGGCTTGTACCGCCCTTGCGGGATTGTTTGTCTTTGTCTTGTTCAGCCCCTACCTGGCGCCGGAACGGAATTTTCTCGAGGGCCTTTCGGATCCGGCAAGCGTTATAGATCGGTTCAACTATATTCAAAACGGATTGGAGGCGTTCGACCGCAATTTCCTGTTCGGTAGCGGTACAGAGGGCCTTGTGAGCCGTGTCAACGCCAATGCTTCCGCGCATATCGTTTATCTCTCGTGGCTCGCCAAGTATGGGCTCGTCGGCTTTGCGTTGTATGCATCTTTTCTCTTTTACCCCCTCGTCTATGTGTACATGCGAGGTCGACGTCTGCGCGCGAAGTACCGTTATCTAATCGTCGCGATCTATTCTGCGCTCGTCGTGATGTACCTCGCCTACGACTACTTCGCATTTCTCGAGTTTGAGTATCTTGTGTTCGGTATCGTCTACTCAATCATTCTGAATCGCATGGGCCTGGAAGGCGGGTCGATTGAAGACAACACGCGAAACATGGCACCGGTCCGACACGCTGCATGAAGATTCTGGTCTGTTCTCCTGGTTTCCTGCCCGCGAACACGTTCGGAGGACCGCCGTACACGGCGTTCAATCTGTGCCGCGCCTTGATCCGTGCTGGAGCAGAGGTGCGCGTGGTGACGACGGACCGGAACGGGCCGACCAAGCTGAACGTTGAAACCGACTGCTGGACGACATTCAAAGGGGTCCCCGTTTGGTATGCAAGGACGGCTGACGATCCATTCCTCTACGCGTCGTCCGCGGCAAAGGTAATAGCGCAGTCGACCGATGCCGTCGATTGCGTCATCAACTCGGGGACGCTTTGGTCCCACTCCGGTTGGCTCGCATGGCGTGCGACGAGGCGCTATCGCAAGCCATCGCTCACCTATGTGCACGGTCTTTTGTCCCCTTGGGCATTCGACTTCAAGCCAATGCGAAAGCGGATCCTCTGGCATCTCTGGGGAAAGCGGATCCTGCGGGATAGTTCAATCATCGTCGCACTGAGCGAAAGCGAAAAGCAGAGCATCCTGCGTAGGGGGGTTCGGACCCGGGTGGAGGTGGTCCCCAACGGCGCCAGCACCGATACCGGCGTACGGATCCTGGAGCGGGCCGCGCTCGACGCGACTTTCCCGGCTCTCGCGGGCCGACGATACGTCTTATTTCTCGGTCGAATTCACGCGGTCAAGGGCCTGGATCTACTGTTGCCGGCGATCGCAGAATTACGTCGACACATCCCGGATACGGTTTTTGTTCTCGCTGGACCTGTAGAGCCAGGCTATGCGGCCCAATTCGCCAAGCTTCTTTCCGAAAACGATGTCGACGAGCAATTGGTCCTGGCCGGCCCGGTCGATGGCGAGATCAAGGAAACCTTGCTTGAACACGCCGAAGTATTCGTGTTGCCCTCATACAGCGAGGGTCTTCCTGTTGCAGCCCTCGAAGCGTTGGCTCACGGGTGCCCAGTCGTGCTCACACGGCACTGCAATCTTCCGGAAGTCAAAACTGCCGGCGCGGGGATTGAAATCAACTCCGATCCCGGCGAACTGGTCGCCGCACTCCGCCAAATATTGTCGGACGGCAACGTCCGACGGGAACTTGCAAGCAATGCCCGAAAGGTTGCACGGGAACACTTTGACTGGGATGCCATCGGTAAGCGAACGCTGGCGTTGTGCAACGAGGCTTTGAGTTGAGTACGAGCAGTTTGGGGGCCGAACCCGACGTCAAAGGTACAAAGCTGCGGATTCTCGTCGTTTCCCAATATTTCTGGCCCGAGAATTTTCGTATCAACGACTTGGTGACCGGACTTTCCGAAAGAGGACATGAAATTACCGTGCTGACCGGGCAGCCGAACTATCCGAGTGGACAATTCTTCGAGGGTTATGGCTGGTTCAAGCGAACGCGGGAACGCTATCACAGCGCGGAAATAATCAGAACCCCCCTGATTCCGAGGGGGGCTGGTGGCGGAATTCGTCTTGCCGTGAACTATCTGTCTTTTGCGATATTCGGCAGCCTGATCGGACCGCTGCGCTCGCGAGGAACGCATGACGTCATATTCGTCTTTGCTCCTTCTCCGATCCTCGTTTGCTTGCCTGCTATCGTGATCAAGGCTTTCAACAGAACCCCGCTGATTCTATGGGTTCAGGATCTGTGGCCGGAAAGCCTTTCCGCGACGGGATCGATCACATCACCTCGTGTCCTGGATGCCGTCAAGCGAATGGTTCGATATATCTACCGGCGATGCGACCTGATACTCGCGCAATCGATGGCTTTCTTGCCGGCAATCGTCGAGCTGGATGCGCATCAGGATCGCGTGAAGTATTTTCCGAACAGCGCGGAAAGCTTTTACCGGCCCGTCGTGCTCGAATCGGATGCGCCCGAAAGAATTGGCGTGCCTGATGGATTTCGCATCGTCTTCGCCGGCAATATCGGCTCGGCGCAGGACTTTCCGACAATCCTTGCCGCGGCGGAGATTCTCAAGAAGCAGGAAAGCATTCACTGGATCATTCTAGGAGAGGGGCGGCTCGCGACGTGGGTGAAGGATGAAGTAAGCAGGCGAGGTCTGCAGGAGAGCGTCCATTTGCTTGGCCAGCATCCTGTAGAATCCATGCCGCGATATTTCCAGCTCGCGGACGTTCTCCTGGTGACGCTCAAGCGAGACCCGATTTTCTCGCTGACCATACCCTCCAAGATTCAGTCTTATCTGGCGTGCCAAAAGCCGATCGTGGCGGGCCTGGACGGAGAGGGCGCCAGAGTCGTCCAGGAATCCGGCGCAGGGTTTTCTGTTCCGGCCGAGAGCCCCGAGGCGCTCGCAAGCGCCGTAATGAAGATATACGCACTTACCGAGACCGAACGAACGGACATGGGACGACGCGGCAGATCGTATTTTGATCTGCACTTCGAGCGTTCCATGCTGACCGACAGGTTGGAAGCCTGGATGCGGTCGCTCGTTGCCGGAGACAAACCTTGAAAATTCTGGTCCTTGGTGGCGATGGCATGCTTGGCCACCAATTGTTGAAACAACTCGGATCGCAGCACGATCTGCGCGTGACCGTTCGGGGCGCGTTGCATTCGTATACGCCCTATGGGCTCTTTCATGTCGACAATACTTTCGACAACGTGGATGTACGCAGCACGGATCGGTTGGTGGAGGCCGTGGCTTCATTCACGCCCGACGCTGTAATCAATGCGGTAGGCATCGTCAAGCAGCGCGCCGAAGCCCGCGAGAGCATACCGAGCCTAGAATTAAACGCGCTCTTGCCGCACCGTTTGGCCATCATTTGCCAGGCAATCGGCGCGAGACTGGTGCATATCAGCACCGACTGCATATTCTCGGGCCGCACGGGAAAGTACAAAGAAACCGATGCTTCCGATGCGGAAGACCTTTATGGCAAGAGCAAGTTTCTCGGTGAGGTGCACGAGAAACATTGCGTGACGCTCAGGACATCGATCATCGGTCCTGAGCTTTCCAGAAAGAGTGGTTTGCTGGAATGGTTCCTGGCGCAACGAGGCCGCGTATACGGATACAAGAACGCCATTTTTAGCGGACTGACGACGCAGGAACTCAGCCGTGTCATCGATCTGCTGTTGACGGGCTTTCCCGAGGCAAGCGGGCTTTATCACGTGTCCAGTGAGCCGATATCAAAGTTCGATCTTCTCGAACTCGTTCGTCAGCGCCTTCATCTCGATACGGAAGTATCGCCTCAATACGAATTTCGATGCGACCGGAGTCTCGATTCGACTCTTTTCAAAACCCGTTTTGGCTATCTACCACCTGACTGGACCAGCATGATCGACGAAGTCGCCTTGAATCTTGCCGAGAGCAGAAAATGAACTTGTCTGGCAAAACCATCCTGATTACGGGCGGCACGGGTTCGTTCGGGCAAACCGTCTATCGGCACCTTCTCAGTCATGATTTCAAGGAAATTCGTATATTCAGCCGGGACGAGCTGAAGCAGGAACTGATGCGCATTGAAATCGATAATCCGAAGGTGAAGTTCTATATCGGCGACGTGCGCGATCGCGAGAGCGTCGATGATGCGATGCGCGGGGTTGACCTGGTGTTCCATGCAGCGGCATTGAAGCAGGTACCTTCCTGTGAATTCTTCCCCATGCAGGCGGTGCTGACGAATGTCATCGGCAGCAACAACGTCATCGAGTCCGCGATTCGGTACGAGGTCGGCAAGGTGGTCTGCCTCGGGACTGACAAGGCCGTGTATCCGATCAACACCATGGGCACGACCAAGGCGCTCATGGAAAAGCTGGCTCAAGCTGCATCGAGGCGCCTGAAGGATGGAGAGACCGTGATCACCTCGGTCCGCTATGGCAATGTCATGTACTCGCGCGGCTCGGTGATTCCGCTGTTCATCAAGCAGATCCGGGCAAACAAACCTGTCACTGTCACGGAACCGACGATGACGCGCTTTCTGCTGCCGCTGCGCGACGCCATCAGCCTGGTCATGTTTGCCTTCGAGCACGCCGATCAGGGAGACATCTTCGTCAAGAAGGCGCCTGCCTGTACGGTTGCAGACCTGGTCGCCGCACTGAAGAACATGTTTTCATCGGATGCTCCGATAAGGACCATCGGTATTCGCCATGGCGCGAAACTCTATGAGACTCTCGCGACCAAGGAAGAGTTGATCAAGTCGGAAGATCTGGGCGATTACTATCGCGTCCGGATGGACGATCGGGACTTGAACTACGGCAAGTATTTTACCGAGGGGGAGTTGCGCGAGGTCGAGATCGACGACTATCACTCGCACAATACGAAGAGACTCAGCGTCGAAGAAGTTCAGTCGCTATTGCTTTCGATTCCGGAAGTATCGAATGAATTGGCCGCTCATCGTGCTTTTATGAATAAATGAAGAACTGCTTTTACCAATATCCATGAAAGTAATGACAATCGTAGGGACGCGGCCTGAAATCATCAAACTATCCCGCGTCATTCCCGCACTTGATTCAGGGACCGCACATGTTCTGGTGCATTCCGGCCAGAACTATGACTACGAACTCAACGAGATTTTTTTTCAGCAGTTGGGGCTGAGGAAGCCCGATCACTTCCTGAACTCGGCCGGTGAATCGACGGCGGCCACGATCGCCAATGTCATTGCCCGTTCAGACAAGGTCATGGAGACGGAACGCCCTGATGCCTTGCTGCTCCTGGGCGATACCAATAGCTGCCTTTCCGTCATTTCCGCAAAGCGGCGCAAGATTCCGATCTTCCACATGGAAGCAGGCAACCGCTGCTTCGATCAGCGGGTTCCGGAAGAGAACAACCGAAAAATTGTCGATCACCTGAGCGATATCAATCTGCCCTACACCGAACACGCACGCAGATACCTTCTTGCCGAGGGTGTCAGGCCGGAGACGGTGATCAAGACCGGTTCGCCGATGAAAGAGGTGCTCGAGCATCATCGAGCAGAAATCGAGGCCGTCGATGTGCTCGCGCGGCTCGGCCTGGAACCCGGCGCGTACTTTGTCGTCAGCGCCCATCGCGAGGAAAACATAGAGTCGGAGGGGAATTTCGACGATCTCCTGGCGACCCTCAATGCGCTGGCTGCGACGACGGGCAAGGCAGTGATCGTCTCGACGCATCCGCGCACCCGCAAACGGCTGGAAGAACGCGGTCTGGCCGGCATGGACGAACGGATACAGTTCTTGAAGCCATTGGGTTTCTTCGACTACGTGCATCTGCAGATGCACGCCGCATGCGTAATTTCTGACAGCGGAACGATCACCGAAGAATCAAACATTCTCGGGTTTCCGGCAGTCACGATCAGGCAGGCGCATGAACGCCCGGAAGGCATGGACGAAGGCGTGCTGATCATGTGCGGGCTCAAGGCCGAAAGAGTGCTCGAAGCCGTGGGGGTCGTCATGGCGCAGCACGCGGAACAGCCGGGCCGGTTGAGGCTCGTGCCGGATTACGATACCGCGAACGTATCGACGAAAGTTCTGCGGATTATCTTGAGCTACACGGACTACGTTAATCGCGTCGTGTGGCGCAAGACGGATTGCTGAGGTGGGCCGCGTGCTCGTCACCGGGGCCAATGGCTTCGTCGGCAAAGCGCTTTGCGCGAATCTGCTCGATGCGGGTCATGAAACCTGGGGACTGGTGCGATCGCCCGGCTCGTGCATTCCAGGCGTGCGCGAGTGGGTGCTTCCGGGCGCGGATTCCGCCGGGGTCGGCGATGCGTGGCCGCGCAGCGTTCGATTCGATGCGGTAGTGCATCTCGCCGCGCGCGTCCACATGATGCGCGACGCGGCGACGGATCCAATGGCGGCCTACCGCGCGACCAATGTCGAGGGGACGCTGCGTCTCGCTCGAGCGGCGGCCGATGCCGGCGTGCGGCGATTCGTGTTTCTCAGCAGCGTCAAGGCACTCGGTGAGACCGAGCCGGGCCGGCCGTGGCGCGAGGACGATGCTCCGGCTCCTACCGACCCGTACGGGCATTCGAAGCTGGAGGCCGAACGCGCGTTGCAGTTCTTTTGCGAATCGCCGGATTCACGCGGCATGCAACGGGTGGTGCTGCGGCCGCCACTCGTGTACGGCCCCGGGGTCAGGGCGAATTTTCTGCGCCTGATGCAGGCGATCGATCGCGGGATTCCCCTTCCCGTCGGGCGCGCCGTTGCGCCGCGCAGCCTTGTCTATCTGGGCAACCTGGCCGATGCGCTGATCGACTGTGCCTTTGATGCGCGCGCCGCAGGAAACGTCTTTCATGTCACCGATGGAGAAGACCTGAGCGTGCATGCGCTTGTCGGACATCTTGCGCGTCTGCTGGATCGCCCCGCGCGCCGTGTCGCAGTCCCGGTCGCATTGCTTCGGAGCGTGGCAAAAATTTTGAGACGGCACGATGAAATCGACCGCCTTGTTTCACCGCTACGGCTCGACAGTGGCAAGCTTCACAAGCTGCTCGACTGGAACCCTCCGTTCAGCGCGGACGCTGGACTCGCCGCCACCGTGGCCTGGTATCGGACGCGCCGTTCATGACCATGAATACCTCTGCTGATCTGCTCTCGATTGCAGGGGGATCCGCAATAGCTTGCGCCGTGCTCTTGTGGTTGCTGATGCGCACCGGACTCGCCTGGCGGCTCGCGGTCGACATGCCGAATGCGCGCTCGCTGCACGCCCAGCCGATTCCGCGCATCGGTGCCTGGGGAGTAATGGGGGTTTCCATTCCGATGCTTCTCGTTCTGGCGCCGTCGTTGCGATGGATCGCACTGATTGCCGCGGCACTCGCGTTTCTCTCGTACTTCGACGACCGCGCCGGACTGAGCGCCCGCATGCGGTTCTTGGCGCATCTCTGTGGCGCCGCACTGGTGCCGGTGATATACGGGAGCGGACTCGCGCCGTGGTGGATTCCACTGATCGTGCTGTTCATCGCATGGCTGATCAATCTCTACAATTTCATGGATGGGTCGGACGGTTTGGCGGGAGGCATGGCGCTGTTCGGCTTCGGCACTTTCGCTATCGCGGCCGGTCACGCCGAGCCGGAACTTGCGTTTGCGGCCGCGGCGATCGCGGGCGCTGCCGCGGGCTTTCTCGTCTGGAACTTACATCCCGCAACAATCTTTCTCGGCGACGCGGGCTCGGTTCCACTAGGCTTTCTGGCGGGAGCGCTGGGATACTGGGGCTGGTACCGTGGTCTCTGGCCGATCTGGTTCCCGATCCTGGTTTTTTCCCCCTTCATTGCCGACGCCACCGTCACACTGGTCAAACGCCTGCTGCGGCATGAGCGGGTCTGGGAAGCGCATCGCGAACATTACTACCAGCGCATGGTCAGAATGGGCTTGGGACATGGACGGACCGCGCTGGTGTGGTATCTAGCAATGGCACTCGCCGGAGCGCTGGCACTTTTTCTACGCCAGGCACCCATTTCCGTTCAACTGGTGGGTCTGTCATCCGGGTGTCTCCTGCTCATTGCCGTCGGTGGCATCGTCGATCGGCGATGGGCCGGGTTCTTGAAGAGGGAGGGCTCACAGTGAAAAAAAGCATCAAGAGTGCGTGGTTGTCGTTCGCGGCCTACCTCTTCGATCTTTCGGCTGTCGCCGTGGCATGGCTCGGGGCATATTGGACGCGCTTCAACGGTGACGTGCCGAGCGACTTGCGGCATAGCGCTCTCATGACGCTGTTGCTCGTTGTGCCCGTATACGGCGTGCTATTCAGGATCGTCGGTCTGTATCGGGGCCTGTGGGTGTTCGCGAGCCTGCCCGATCTGATTCGTATCGTTAAGGCAGTGGGCACGGGCGCGATACTGCTCATCGCCGTTACGCTGATGTTCAGGTCCGCGCTCCCGATCCCACGCTCGGTGTTGCTCATGACGCCTGTGCTACTGCTCGTACTGATGGGCGGAGCACGCGCAGCCTACCGCAGCTTCAAGGAATTCCGTCGCTATGGCGGCCTCGTCGCGCAAGGTAAGCCGGTCATCATTCTCGGGGCCGGTCGCGCCGGGGCCGATCTCGTGCGCGAACTTTCGCGTTCGAGCGAATGGCGATTGGTCGGCCTGCTCGACGACGACATCGCCAAGCGCGGCCGCGAGTTGTACGGCGTGAAAATTCTCGGTCCGATCCGGGAGTTGCCGGAGTGGGCCGAACACTTCAAGGCCGGACACGCGATCATCGCGATGCCTTCGGCAACTGCCGACGCGCATCGCCGCACCGCAAGCCTGTGCGTGCGTGCCGGCATCAAGGCGATGGTGCTGCCTTCACTGGCTGCCATCGATGCCGGCAAGCCGTTCCTGTCGCGTATTCGCCAGATCGACGTTGAAGACCTGCTCGGCCGCAGCGCTATCACGATCGACGCGCCTCACGTGAACGCACTGTTGCACGGCCGGATCGTCATGGTGACCGGCGCCGGCGGGTCGATCGGTTCCGAACTGTGCCGTCAGATCGCGCGCTTCGGGCCGGCCCAGTTGGTGGCTTATGAAATGTCCGAATTCGCGCTTTATCGACTGGTCGAGGAATTCCGCGACGATTTTCCCGACGTGGCGCTGATTCCCGTGGCCGGTGACGTCAAGGATGGCGTGCTGCTCGACCACGTATTGTCACGACACACTCCGTTCATTGTTTTCCATGCGGCGGCCTACAAGCATGTGCCTCTGATGGAGGAGCGCAACACCTGGCAGGCGGTGCGCAACAACACGCTTGGCACCTATTGCGTGGCGCGCGCGGCGATCGAACACGGCATTGCCCGTTTCGTGTTGATCTCGACCGACAAGGCGGTCAATCCGACCAACGTGATGGGAGCCAGCAAGCGCCTCGCCGAAATGGTGTGCCAGTCGCTGGAGCAATCGATGCAACGCTCCATCGCCCGCACGCATTTCGCCATCGTTCGCTTCGGTAACGTTCTGGGCAGCGATGGCAGCGTCATCCCCAAGTTCGAGGAGCAGATCGCCAAGGGTGGTCCTGTGACCGTCACCGATCCCGAGATCACGCGCTACTTCATGACCATACCGGAAGCCTCTCTGCTGGTCCTTCAGGCATCCAGCATGGGTCAGTACGGCGAGATATTCCTGCTCGACATGGGCGAGCCGGTCAAGATCGTCGATCTGGCGCGCGATCTGATCCGTCTGCACGGATTTACCGAAAGCCAGATCAAGATCGTCTATACCGGCCTGCGCCCCGGCGAAAAACTCTACGAGGAACTACTCGCCGACTCCGAAACCACGCGCGCCACCGAACACGTCAAATTGCGCGTCGCCCGTGCGCGCGCCGTCCCAAACGACTTTCTCGACAAGCTGCAACCCTGGCTGATGCAGCGGCGCATTCCCGATGACGAAGAAGTTCGGCGCGAACTGCGACGCTTGATTCCGGAATATGTGTCGACGAGTCAGCCAATGCTCGCATCGGTTCGCCGACCGGATGGGGTCGTTACGATCGGCATGGCCGCTTGACTTGGTGAGTGAACTTCGACTCACGACGCAATCGGGCAATTAGGGTGGCATCCGAATTCGTCGCGGACGCGGCTGTGTTGCGTCTCGTCGCCTCACCGAACAGCGCACCGAGCACGGTCCAGAACATGGTCGCCATTCCGTAGATCAGAAAATCGTCGGTCAAGTTGCGGGCAATCGCAGCCGCCAACGTCACGACGATTGCGACGGCGAGCGCGTTCGTGGCGGGCAGGGAGCGCAGCAAGCGAAGGGCGCTACGCAGAAGCCCGAACAGCAATAGCAGCAGCAACACCAGGCCGACAATCCCGAGCTGAAGCCACCAGTTGATGAACAGGTTGTGCGCGTGGCTATACGCGCTCGAGTCCAGAGCGGCAAGGGCTTTGTCCGACTCGGTCTGGTAGAGAACGCCGGGCACGGTACGCCCGAAGCCCGCTCCGATGATCGGATGGGTCATGCCCAATCGCAGGTAATACGACCAGATCTGCGGGCGCGTGTCGTGCATCGCGAGTTCGATTGCCGAGCTCCCGACAGCCGGCGGTCTGCCTCCGGTGCGCAGGCGGTCACGCGCACCCAGCTCCAGAACCGTCGCCAAGATCACGCATGCCGCAACGACGCCCACAGCGACCAGCGCAACGTGCCGCGAACGCGAGCGCACCTCTGCGGATCGATGTTGAGTCGGGCCGCCGCCGCGCCGCTGTGCATGCTTGCGGTTCAGGAAGAAATCGAGAGCGATCGCCAAGGGCAATACGACAGCCGCCGCGCGATTGTTGGTCGTGACGGCGACAAAGAGGAGCAGACCCAATGCGGTCCATGCCAACCACTTGCCTCCCCTCGATTCCAGTCGCCTCAGTGCGAGGCTCGGTCCGACACACAGGATCGCAAACATGCTCGCGTCCCCCGGACCCGGATACCAATAGGGCAGAGGATTGATGATTCCGGCAGCCAGCTTCAACAGGATGCCCGCGGGGGTCAGCGTGTGGGGGAGATATTCGAAGGCGGAAAAAAACGCCAACGCGAGCAACCCGAGACCCATTCCCACCATGATCCACATGAAGCCGCGCGCGGAGCGCGCGATGCAGAACGCGGCGACGTATGCGGTCAGCGGCAGCAGCAAATCGGTTCTGACCTTCCCCAGGCTGACGTCCGGTGTCGGTGACCAGGCGACCGACGCGGCCGCCCATGCGATCAGCAGAACTGCTTCGAGCTTGCACGGCACGAGTGACCAATTGCGGCGCGCATACAAAGCAAGTGTCGCCAGCACGACGAGCACGGTGAGCGTGTTGCGCAGCGCGGTCGCATGGCCAATCGCGAGAACAGCGACCATGAGCGTCCAGACGCCGCACAGGAATTCTCTGCGAAAGAGCGAGTCGATCGTGACCGAGCTTGTTCTCATTCGCGCACATCTCTTAGGGCCGCGCGCGCGCGCTCCAGCACGACATCGAAACTGATCGCCTTGATGCAACGTGCGTCACCGCACGTCCGCCCTCCCGGTTCGGCGCCGATCTCGTAGCCGCGTCCGCAGCGCCGCACCCAATCGATCTCGCGCCGGTACAGCACGCGCTGATTGCGACACGGAAACTCCGGGATCGTGAGCGCTTCGTAAGGCGCGTCTGCCCAGAACGCGCCAGCGCCGTGAACAATGGCCGAGCCTGGACCGAACAAGGCGATCGTCGGCACGCCAACGATGCGCGCGAAGTGCGCGACTCCGGTATCGGGACAGATCAGCAAGGCGGCGCTGGCAAGCAGTTGCCAGAGTTGAGGTAGATCGAGGCGGCCGGCCAGATCGATCTCGCCGTCCAGAATGCCGATCGCGGCGACGACGCCTTTTTCATCCGCGCCGCCACTCCAGACGATTGCAAAGCCGTCTTTCGAAAGCTGATCGGCGAGCGCGCGCCAACGATCTGCGGGCCAGAGCTTCAACGGGGTGCTCGCGCCGACATGCAAAACAATGTAAGGCCGCTCCGGCAACTCAAAGGCGCGCGCGTCTGGCGCCGGCCATTCACCGGGACGAAACGGTTGGGGTGCTTGTCCCGGTATCAGGTCGGCTGCGATATCGGCCCACGCCGCAGGCGCATCGGGATAGGGGATGGCGGTGTCGAGCATCCAGTTCTTCCATGCCGGCTTGTCGTTCGCGAAGCCGATCACGCGTCGCGCACCCGCAGCGCGCGCGAACCATGCGTAGCGATTGTCGTCCGGCACGATCGCGAGGTCGTAGGGTCCGCTGTCGATCACGCGGCGGCGGCTCGCGGCTTCGCGCCGATTGAACGGCATCGCGCTCACGCCATACGGGCGACCCGCGAACAGCGGCGCGACCGCGGGCCGCGCGAGCACGACGCGTTCGGCCTGCGGATAGAGCATCGCGAGCTTCTTCAGCAACGGCGCCAGCAGGATCGTGTCGCCGAGCAGCAGATAGTGCGCGACCAGGATGCGATGCAAGGGTGCGCCGACCGGCGCGCGCCGCGTCGCGAGCGATATCAACGCACGCAGAGCTGTGATCGAGCGCACACCGAAGGTACTCATCGCATGCAAAGGCGCGCTTCGAAGATCCATCAACGACAGAAGGAGATGCGGGTCGGTCGGCTGATTCGCCTCGACGCGCTATAGTCCGCGACCGCCGCGCCCTCTGCTGCATCATCATGGGTATCCGCGATCGCGCGGCCCGATTCTCCCACGAGCCATGTCCACCTACGCCATCGGCGACCTGCAAGGCTGCGCATCGGCGTTCGATGCGCTGCTCGAGCGCATCGCTTTCGATCCGCGCATCGATCGCCTGTGGCTGGTCGGCGACCTCGTCAATCGCGGACCGGACTCGCTGGGCGCCTTGCACCGCGTGATGGCGCTGGGCGATGCGGCGACGGTCGTGCTCGGCAATCACGACCTGCATCTGCTCGCGGTGTCCGCGGGCGTTCGCAAGCGCGGTCGCAACGATACGATAGACGACGTGCTCGCCGCGCCCGACGCGGCGCAATTGCTCGATTGGTTGCGGCATCGACCGCTCGCGCATCGCGCGGCCATAGCCGGGCGCGATGTCCTGATGGTGCACGCGGGCGTGTTGCCGACGTGGACTGCGGACGACACGATGCGCCATGCAGGTGAACTCGAAGCGGCATTGCGCGCGGACACCTGGCGCGACACGCTTGCCCGCGTCTTCGGCAATCAGCCCGATCGATGGGACGAGGCCTTGACCGGCGACGCTCGCCTGCGCGTGATCGTCAACGCCCTCACGCGCTTGCGCTTTTGTTCGGACGACGGCCGCATCGATTTCGATGCGAAGGACGCGCCCGCAGCGGGGACGCCAGTATTGACGCCGGACCCATCGGCGGCGGATGCATCGACGCAGGCGCCCGTTAGCGCCTTTCCCTCGCCACCGCTCGGCTTCAAGGCGTGGTTCGACATCGCGGGCCGCAACACGCGCGACGCACGCACGATCTTCGGACATTGGTCCACGCTCGGTGTCATGGTGCGCGACGACGTGATCGCGCTCGACAGCGGCTGCGTGTGGGGCGGCGCGCTCACGGCCATTCGCCTCGAGGACGACGCGCTGTTCCAGGTCGACTGCTCGCGATGAAACCGCCGGGGACGACGTCGTCGGGTGTCGTGGCCAATCTCGCCGCGCAGGCCTTTCCGTTTCTGCTGCTGATCATCGTCACGCCGATTCTGTTGCGATCGCTCGGTCGCGAGATTTATGGCGCGTTGATCCTTTTCAATCTCATCCCGCTGATCGCGGGAAAACTCGACCTCGGCATCGTCACCGCGGGAACGCGCGCGTATGCGCAGTTCTGGGCCCGCGGCGATCACGATCGCGCGCGACGTGTCGTGCGCGAAACGCTGGCGATCCTGGGTCTGTGGGGCATGTTGCTTGCAGTCGTGTTCTATGCCTCGCGGCATGCGATCGCCGAAGCCCTGCAGCTCGTCGAGGCCACGCGCGACCACACGGCGGTCTTCATCGTCGCAGCCTTCAGCATTCCCATTGCGCTGATCAACGGCAGCGTGCTGATTCCGTTTCGCGCTATCGAGCAATACGAAAGCACGGCGCGCATCCAGATCGTCGGCGGCGCCGTCTATTGGATCCTGTGCGCAGCAGGCGCAGCCAATGGGGCGACGCTCACGCAACTGGTGCTGCTCGGCACGGTCATCGTCGCGCTCATGACCATCGTGTTGATCGCGACGGCGCCGCGCGGCGCGAGCGCAGATGGCAGGTCATTGGCGTCCGGAATCAACGGGTCGGCCGGTGTCGGCGAGGCCGTCGCTGTCGACGACATCAGCCCGACCGCGATCGGGACCGGGCTTCGTTTGCGACCTTTCCTGGGAACAGGCGCGGGCGCCTTCGTGGCCCAGGCGAGTTCGCTTGCGACCTATCACGCCGACAAATTGATCATCTCGGCATTGGTCTCGCCCGCGGCCGCGGGCGCCTACGCGATCTGCGCGAGCATCGCGAGCAAGACCCTCGGCATCATCATCGCGGGCGCGGCCTACACGTTTCCGCGCACGGCGGCGCTTCATGCCGTCGATGACGTGCGGGCGGTGGCGCAAACGTTCGTCCTGGCGACGCGCTTCGCGATGATCGTCGCCGTTGCATTCGCGGTGCCGCTGATCGCGCTGGCGTCGCCCTTTCTTCGGATATGGATAGGCGCGGATTTCGCGCGCACCTATGCGCTCGCATTGCAGGTGCTGGTTGCGGGTTATGCGATCAATGCCAGCTCGGTCGTGGCGTCGAACGTTGCGATCGGGATCGGCGAGGTCCGCATGCCCGCGATCTTCGCGGCCGTCGGCAGCGTGATCGCGGTCGTCGCGGTGACGCTGCTTGCGTCGCGATACGGCGCGACCGGCACCGCGCTTGCCGTGACGCTCGGCATGTCGCAGGCGCTGATTTTCAACGACCTCGTCGCGAGGAGGCTGGGCCCGTCGGCACGCGCTGCTTCGTGGCCGCTGATGCTGCGACTCATGATCGTCGCCCTTCCAGTCGGACTTGCCGCCGCTGCCGTATCTTCGATCGTTCAGGGCTGGGTCACGTTGATCGCCCTTGGCGGCGCGGCGTGCCTGCTGTTTCTGTGCGTCTGGCTCGCAAGCTTCGGCCGCAACCAGGAACGCATGGTGCTTTACGAGCTGGTCCGGAGAGAGCGCGATATCGGATGACGTCCGCGAATGCCGTCTGCGCATGACGTCTTCCGCATGATGCCTGGGGCAGCCCTCACAGCAACTCGTCTCGCTGATCGATCTCCGTTTCAGGACCCAGGCGTGCCGTCGCCACGGTCGACCCACGGGCGTCGGGTACCACGATCACCGTCGAGATGCCTTCAGCCGCCTCTTCGCTTTCATCGTCGAAGCCCAGAGCCTCGGCGATCAACGCACGCGCGCGTTGACCAACTTCATGCCGGGTGACGGTGACCGCGCCATCGAATACATCGATCGCGTCGATCAGGTGCAGTTCAGCCGTGACCGGTCCCATGCGGATGAGGCGCACGATCGATTGCAGGAGGTTGATGTCGCCCACGTATGAAGCCGCCGACGTGAGCCGGCCT
>JBBQCA010000052.1:0-16839 GCA_038318315.1 Burkholderiales bacterium
GCAATCCCGCGACGAGAAAGCCGTTGTAGAGCCCCTGGTTGGCAGCCAGGCCCTTGGTTTCTTCGGCGAACTCTTGTGTGAGGCCGAAGGCCTTGCGTCCGAACGGCTTGGTCCACAGGACCATCTCCAGCACCATGAAGTAGGCGTGCAGCGCGGCGACCAGCAATACGGCAATGATTGCGACGGTGCCCATGCGCTTGCTCCTCGTTGGTACTTCCAGTGACGTGCCTTGCTTCGGATATCCATTCGATCGCCGTCGCAAGACGCGCCGCGCGGGTCTCGGCGCGCTTGACCTCGACGATCCACTCGATGTATTCGCGCCGCGCCGCGCGCTCCTTGCTCCGCCAGAAACCGAATGCGCAATGCGCCTTGAACGCAGCGAGGTGGCAGAGGTTTCCATGCCACACGAAGAACGGCTTCGGAGGTTCTACTTCGGCGGATTGAACACGTCGACGACCGTGAACACCACCGGGGTCGTGCCGTCGTTGCGCCACCAGTGCGTCGTGTTCCGGTCGGACCTCACGGTCTCGCCTTCGACCACCTCGCGTTTGGCGTCGCCGCGAAACTCGGTCACGCTGCCTTTGGAGATGATCTCGAGCGCGGGTCGGTCCTTGTGGTTGTGAACCGCGAATACGCCGCCTGGCTCGAGCGTGATCGAGCGCATGCGCAATTGGCGTGCTCCCATGCCTTCGATCTCGGGACCGAGTTCCATGAGGGTGGTCGACTTGATGGTCACGCCGCGGTTCTCGGTGGGCGGTTGTTGTTGTGCGAATGCGCTCGCGCCGAGTGAAAGGCCGATGGCGACCCCGAAGACGCTACCGGCAATCGCCATCCCGTATCGCTCACGCATCGTGTTCTCCCTGTTGATCTCGAAGCGCGCATCGTAGAAGAGCCGCTGCACAACCGCAATGCGACCTGCTCGAAAGGCAACGCTCTTCAAGCGAAGCTGCCTATGCCGCGCGCCATCAGCGCCGCGGCCCGTGCCAGTCGCCGCACCGTGCTCGCCGTGAGCTCGTTGCGCATCAACAGCCACTCGACGACGAGGCTCGAGACCAGCGTGAAGGCGGCCAGGTGATGCAGAAATGCGAAGAGAGCCGACGTGACCCTCACGTCGCCTGCGACGCGGCCAGCTCGGCCTCCTTCGCCTTCGCACGCGCCACCGAAGGTCGCGCGTTCCAGCGATCGAGGTAAGCCTCGATCGCCGGCGTCTTCGGACAGATGCCGAAGCCGGTGGTCCAGGTGAGCGCCGTGCCCCACAGCACGTCGGCGGCGGTGAAGCGTTCGCCGAGCACGTGCGGACCCTTGGCAAGTTGATCGTCGAGTGTCTTGAACATCGTGTCGAAGTCGCCGTAGGGCGAGGTCGATGGTGGCACCGGCCCGCGCTTCATCGCGCGGTCGACGACGGCGGGTTCGAAGCACGAGCCGTAGAACGCCATCCACCGCAGATAAGGTCCGCGCAACGGATCGCCGATCGCAGGCGCGAGGCCAGCGCCTGGAAACGCGTCGGCGAGGTAGATGAACACCGCGGCCTGCTCGGTCACGAGCCCGCCGTTGTGCTCGATCGCAGGGACCTTGCCCATCGGATTGATCGCGAGATAGTCGGCGGCGCGCTGCTCGTTGCGCTTCATGTCGAGCAGGTGCATGCGATACGGCGCGCCGAGTTCGTCGAGCAGCACCAGGGTGCCGAACGAGCGCGTGTTGGGCGAATGAAAGAAGGTGACAGTCGTGTCGGTCATCCGATGCCTCGATAAGGGTTGCCTCGTTGTGGACGCGAGAGCATAGCCGCCGGCCGGCGTCTTGAAAACGGTTGCGCTCGGCGTGGCATCATCGTCTGCCATTCGCGTGTCATGCCGACGTCCGACACTGATCCAGGCTGAAGTTCCAGGGGGAATAGCAATGACGAGATCTCGTTTCGCATCGGTCGTGATGCTTATCGTCGCATCGGGCGCGCTGTCCTCGTGCGCGAACATGGGTGTGGAGACGTCGGCATCGTCGCGTGGCGAACGGATCGCGCGAATCCAGAACGTGGTCGTGATCTACGCCGAGAACCGCTCGTTCGACAACCTGTACGGCCGCTTTCCCGGCGCGGACGGACTCGACCAGGTCGTCGATCGCAACGGCAAGGTCACGGCCGCCTACGTGCCGCAACTCGATCGCGATGGCAAGACGGTATTGGCGAGCTTGCCGCCGACCTGGGGCAACGTGACCGCGAAAGGCGTGATACCGGTCGTCGCCGAAACGCAAAGCGCGGGTCTCGCGAATGCGCCGTTCGCCATCGAGACCGCGTTCAAGACCAGCGCCGGCGTGACCCTCGATCTCTCGACGACCACGCGCGATCTCTGGCACCGTTTCTTCGAGCACCAGATGCAGATCGCTCGCGGCGACAACAGCGGCTTTGCCGCGTGGTCGGATGCGGGCGGACTGACGATGGGCCACTTCGATACGCACAGCTCCGCGCTGCGCGCGCTGGCCGCGCAATACGTGCTGGCCGATCACTTCTTTCAAGGCGCGTTCGGCGGTTCCTTCCTCAATCATCAATACCTGGTCTGTGCGTGCGCGCCCGAGTATCCGAATGCCGACAAGTCCCCGGCGGCGACCAGCATCACGATGCTGGAGAAGGGCGCGGATGGAAACGATCTGCCTGTCCTCGTCCCGGCAACCGACGCGTACAAATCCGCGCTGCAGGGTCCGCCGAAGTTCGCGCTCTCGGGCAACATCACGCCGCCGAATTATTTCGGCGACGGCAAGTTCTATGCGATCAACACCATGCAGCCGGCGTATCAGCCGAGCAGCGTCGCGCCCGCAAACTCCAGCGCGTCCGCATTGCCTTACGCCGATCGCGGTAAGGCCACCACCATGCCCCCGCAAACCGCGGCGACGATCGCCGATCGCCTCGATGCGAAGGGCGTGGACTGGGCCTGGTATGCCGGCGCATGGCGGGCCGCCGTCGCCGACGGCATGCAGGTGCCCGAGGTCAAGCGCAGCGTGATCTATGCGCCTTACCAGGCACGGGGCACACCCAACTTCCAGACGCACCACCAGCCGTTCAACTACTACGCGTCATTCGATCCGGCTGCGCATGCGGACGCGCGCGCCCGACACCTGAAGGACTACGACGACCTCGTCGCCGACGTGGCCGCGGGTCGATTGCCCGCCGTGACCTTCTACAAACCGCAGGGCAACCTCAATCAGCATCCGGGTTACGCGAACATCGAGGACGCCGACCAGCACATCGCTGATCTCGTCGCGAAGCTGCAGTCCTCTCCGCAATGGAAAGGCATGCTGATCGTGATCACCTACGACGAGTTCGGCGGCATCTGGGACCACGTGCCGCCGCCGCGTGGGGACCGGCTCGGTCCGGGCACGCGCATTCCGGCGATCATCGTCTCACCGTTCGCGAAGAACGGCGTGGTCGATCACACGCCCTACGACACCGGATCGATCCTGCGCTTGATCACCCGCCGCTGGAACCTCGAGCCGTTGCCCGGCGTGGTCGCGCGCGATCGGGCACTGAAGGCGAACGGGGCTGCGGCCATGGGCGACCTGACCGAAGCGTTGAAGTAATCGCGACCGGATGCGCGCAACGTCACGCCCCGAGCGCGACGCGAATTCAGTTGGGTGAATGCAGCGCGACCTTGTTGCCTTCCGTGTCGAGGAAGTGCGCGTAGTGACCCATGCCCGGCGCGACCAGTGTTTTCTCCATCAACACCTTGCCGCCGGCTGCATCGACGCGCATCAGCACCGTGGACAGATCGTCACCCGCGTTCAGATAGACCAGCGTGCCGTCGCGCGCCGGCAGCAGGCCGTCGCCCTTGACGATCGCGCCGCCCACGCCCGTGCCCTGCGCGAACAACAGGAAGCCCATGCGGACCGGCCCCATGTCCATGGTCGGCATCTGATAGTCGAAGATGCGGCTGTAGAACGCCTTGGCGCGATCGAACTCGTCGACTGGGATCTCGAACCAGTTGATCGCGTTGGTGGTCATTTCCATGCTCGCTTTCCTTTCAAGCGGATGAGGGGATGCAGACAAAGGAGACGACGACTACCGCGCCATCGGGCCGCCGAAATAGACGCGACGCAGATAGCGCGCGCTCGAATCCTGCGGGTCGAAATAGTCGGCCATCCAGCGATCGTCGTCGATCAGGTATTGCGGCTTCCAGTCGGTGGGCGACGGTTGCCCGCCATGTTCCATGAAGTGTTTGACCGACTCGCGAAACGCGTAGTGGTTGTAAAGCCGCAGGTACTCGCCGAAGTAGATGTCGGACACGCGCTGGTCGCCGCGCACGACCAGCATGTTCTCGTCGTTGGTATCGGTGCTGGCCTTGCTGAAGTTCGCGCTGCCGCTGACTACGGTGGGCGCGCGGGCCAGCGGGTCGACCAGCATGAACTTGGTGTGCACCCACGGCACGTTGACCTGGGAGACGATCTTCGAGAGTTCGGCCAGCCAGCGATCGAAGGCATTGGTGACGATGTTGTTGCCCACCGCCACGACCACATTGGGTCGCGCGCGGATGGCCTGCAGATCCAGCTTGTCCTGCGCGAGCGTGGCGGGGTTGCCTTCCTTGTCGAGCAGCGCCATGCGCAGGATCGCATCGTTCATCCGATAGACGTTCTTGAAGCGCTCCTCCATGCCGAACGCGAAGGTCATCATCAACGCCTTCTGCGCGCCTGCTGCGATCGCCGCGTACCAGTCGAGAGAATCGTACGGCGAGGCCTTGGTCCCGCGCGGCGAGAACACCGCCGAGGTCATCGCCTGCCACGGCACCGGCGGTGCGGGCGAGACGGTGGTGTTGACGGTGCGATAGGCCACATCGACCTTCGGGTCCGCATCGAGGCGCCGCCAGGCTTCGAGATAATTCGACGCGATCGTCGCATCAGCAACGATGTGCCCGACGTTGGCGTGGCCGAAGATGCCGTTCTCGGTGAGATTGGTCGAGCCGGTCCATACGGCCACCGGAGCAAGCGCCCGGGTATTCGCGTTGACTTGGCTGAGCACGAAGAACTTGTGATGCATCAGCTTGCCGTTCGCGCGTCCCTTGCACAGCGCACCGATGCCGGCCGCGGCGATCGCAGCGCGATTGCGTGCGCTCGGGCCGCCGGCGATGTCGTCGAACAGGATGTGGACCTCGGCGCCGCGCGCGGCGGCCGCCTTCAACGCCTCGAGCGCCGCCGGCCACTGAAACTCGTAGACCGCGCCGTGTATCGCCCAACCTTTGCTCGCGCGAGCGATGAAGGCCAGCAGCGCTTCGAGCAGCCCGCGCGACAACCACGCATACGCGCTCGGTCCCGCGACACTGGGCGGGCGGTTCTGAAAGCGCCGCGCATATTCCTGCGTGGCGACCGATCCGCGATTGAAGAACGCCGAATGCGTGCCGCCGACTTCGGTCTCGGTGGTGATGTCGAGCGTGGTCTGGATATGCGCTTGTAGATTCGCGGGATCGCCGTAAAGCGCTGCGATCGTGTAGGTATAGGCGCGCCCCGGCTGGGCGGCGTAGTCGGCCCACTGGAACGATTGCACTGGCTGTTCGCGCGTCGAGAATGTCTCGCCGAGCGCAGGGTGCGGCGCGGTCTTCTCGAAGGTCTTCATCCCGCGCAACCACACCGCTTCGCCGGTGGTGTGATCGAGCCGCATGAATGCGAAGCCGCGAAAGCCCACGCGTTTCGCGGGCGTGAGGTCGAGCCCGAAGAACACCACCCAGGTCCCGGCGATGGCGTTGATCGTCAGGCCGCGAAAGAGTTTGCGATTGCGCATCGATGCCCTCGCTGCGATTGACTTCGGATCACCATCGCCGAAGCGATGTGATCGGGATTGCAACGATAGTCGAGCGCAGGCGCGTTGTCTGCCTTCTTCGCCCCGGGGCCGTCCTTCCCGTAGCTGTGGCCCGTAGCGACGATCGCCTTACGACGTCTTCTCGTGTGCGCTCGAATGTTTCCCCGCCCTCTGCGGCAGGAAGACCAGACACGCGACGATGAACACCGCCAGCACGGCCGAGGCCCAGAAGCGGCCCATGGCGAGTCCTCCATTGGCGATCGGCTTGTCGAGAAAGTCGCCGACGGTTGCGCCCAGCGGTCGCGTGAGAATGAACGCGGCCCAGAACAGCAGCGTGTGCGACACCCTGGTCCAGAAATACGCGGCGGCCACGATCGCCAGCCCGGCCGCGAACACCAGCGCGCCGCCTTCGTATCCGAGCCCGAGGCCCGTCTTGCCGTCGGCCATCCAGTCACCCAGCGCCGTACCCAGGGTCTGCGAGAACATGATCGTCGCCCAATAAAAAATCTCGGCCTTGCGCGACGCGATCGAGTCGACCGAGACCGAGCCCAGCGACCACTGCCAGAGCGCGAGCGTCGCCATCAACAGCACTAACAGAATCGATGATCCTCCCAGGTAGCCGACGCCCAGCGAGCGATCGAAGAAATCGGCCAGCGTGGTCCCGGCCGTCGTGGTGGCGATGATCACGAACCAGTACAGGTAAGGATGAAAGCGCTTCGCCGAAATCTGCGCGCTCACGGCGACGAAAAAGATCACGGCGAAGATGATGGTGCCGATCAGGTAGCCCAGCTTCAAGGTCATCGTCACCGCGTCGCCGCCGGTCTCGCCCAATGTCGTCGCGGCGATCTTGATGATCCAGAAGGCGAGGGTGACCTCGGGGACTTTGCTCAGGCTGGTCTTGACGATCGTGTTCATGGGTGGGCGCATACCGGTTTCGAGAGTCGTGCTTCGAGCGCGGCTGGTTGCTCAAGTTCGCGGAGTCGTCTGTCGCTTCGCTCACGAAACAGCGCGCGATGAAACTCAGCCGCGCTCTTCGATCAGCCGTTTGCCCAGGCTGACGACGTCGTCTTCGATGTAGCCGAGCGCGCGATAGAAGCCGATCGCATCGCGGTTCGATGAACGCAATTGCAGATTGATCTTCGGACAGCCGCGTTCGATCAGTAGATGTTCGGCCTCGGCCATCATGGCGCGTCCGAAGCCCTTGCGCTGATGACCGATCGAGACGGCGAGGTAGTGGATCCAGCCGCGGTGTCCTTCGTAGCCCACCATCGCGGTCGCGACGATACGATCATCGAAGACGCCCACCAGAAACAACTCCGGCTGCGTGGCCAGCTTGCGCGCGACATCGCGATGCGGATCGTTCCACGGTCGCGTCAATCCGCACGACGTCCAGAGCGCGACGACTTGTTCCTCATCGCGACTTTCGAACGGACGTATTTGCATCGCCGCTGGTTGTCGAGGACCCGTCACCGTGCGACCCATCCACCGCACACCGGAAATACCTGGCCCACGAAGCAGTTCGCCGCATCGCTGCAAAGATAGGCGGCAAAAAGCGCGTCCTCGCGCGCGGAGACCAGTCGACCGAGCGGCACCTCGCGTGCGAGGCGCTCTCGAAAGCGCGGGTCGGCTTGCACCTCTTCGGGGAAATACGTGGGGTTGTCCACGAAGTTCTGCGCGATCGCATTGACTTGCACACCATGCGATGCCACCTCGACCCCGAGCGCCTGTGCATACGCGAGCTGTGCGCCGCGCGCCGCGCTGTAGGTCGAAGTACGCTTCATGCCGCGCAACGCGGACGCGCTGCCGATCACGAGGATCTTGCCGGCACGGCGCTCGATCATTTGCGGCAACACCGCGCGACACAGGCGATAGAGTGGATCGACCAGATGTGCGAACACCGTTCGCCATTCGTCGTCGCTCGCATCGACCGCGGGCGTGGTCGGTGCGGGGATCGCGAGATGCGCGACCAGGATGTCGATGTGTCCGGATTGCTCGACCAGGGCCTGCGGAGCGTCGGCACCGACGAGCGCGCGCTGATCGGCGATCACGTCGGCGCCGCGTTCGCGAAAGACTTCGACCAGTGCCGCGCCCATGAAGGCATCGGACTGCGTGATCAGGGTTCGCTTGCCGTCGAGTCGCAGGTCGTCCATGTCACAACGCCGCGGCCAGCATGTTCGCGTCGCGATAGAGCACCCAGCGATCGGCCAGCCTGCGATAGATCGATAGCGTGGGGCCACTGCGCTCGATCGCGTCGCCGCTTGGCTTGGTGATGACGAGCGACAACGTGGTCCATGCATAGGCCCAGTCGCCGATCACGCGCACTTCTTCAACCGTGCTGGTCGCATCGACGCGCAAGTCGCGTGCCGCGGCATGCGCGGCGGCGAACTCGGCCTTGCCTCGCATCGGAGCGTGTCCCGGAAAAAGAAAGACGGCGTCATCGGCCATCAGACTTTGAACCCGCTCGCTATCGCTCGCCTTGGATGCGGCGATCCATTCGGCGATCAGATCGCGTATCGCTTGCTCATCGAGGTTCATCTGCGCTCCGAAGTCAATGGGGTGATATATGCCGTGGATTCCCACTCGACGAGGAGGTCGGCGTGGACGTCAACGCTCGCCAGGCGCGTTGCGATGAAGCGCGAGATCGCACGCGTGTGCAAGCTGAACTCGAGAATCTTCGCGTCGAGCAGGGTGGAGAGAATCGGTACGGCAAGCACCGCGGCGTAGATGACGAGCGTCTGCCCGGCCTCTGGCACCTTGTCGTAATGCGTGACCAGAAAAGCGATCACACCACCGACGAGCACGAACTTCTGCAGCCAGATCGCCTGGAGCTTGTCGAAATAGTTCGCCGACTCGGCCTTCATAAGTTTGTACAACTCGAGGTCGATCTTGTCGGAGCCGATTGCCGCATCGTCCGTCATTCACTCTCCGATCACGCCGATGCATCGGGGCCACCGCATATCATTTTTTTACGAACACGAAATTGCATACCCGCGTCTCGATGCGCGAACCGCTTCCCTTGTCGCCATCGAACTGCACCTTGATGCGATAGGCATACGGGGTCCCGGATGAAGGGTGCTTGGCTGCGTACTCGGGATTGCCGGTGCGTCCGCGGGCGCGCAACTCCGCGCTTCCATCGGGTCGAATCGGACCTTCGACGCGCAGCGACCCCGGTGAGTTTTCCGCCCCGACGCTCGCCGCAAAGACGCCGTCCTTGACCACGGCCGGGAATTGATAGCGATAGCCCTTGGCGCCGGACTCTTCCGTGTTCGATGGGCAATCGATGTTGCCGACCCAGTCACCGTCGAAGCGCGAAGCGGGGACGGCTTGACCGAACGCGGGCGCGCAGGCCGCGACCGCAAGCAGCGTGCATGACAGGCGGTTGAGGCCACGCATTACTTGACCTTCGATGCGTCGAAGTGCGGATTCTCGATGATGCCGAAGCGATTGCCGAACGGGTCCACGACCGCGGCAACGCGGATGCCATCGCCGACCTCGGTGACCGGATCGAGCGCCGTCGCGCCGAGCTCGATCAGCCGTGCGAACGCGGCATCGGCATTCGACACGCCCCACAACGGCTGCGGCCCGGCGATGCCCGGCGTGCCGTCGGGAACGAGCCCGAGTTCGAAGCCGCCGACCGCGAAGCCCACATAGAACGGTTGATCGAAGTAGGGTTGCAATTCGAGCGCTTGCACGTACCACGCTTTTGCGCGTGCAAGGTCGGATGCTGGATAGACGACCGTACGCAGACCGAGGATCATCGCGGCGTCCCGGAAAAAATGGAGTGCAAAGCTTGCACTTCATTTCATCGATTGCAAAGCGCGCGAAGAGCCGTCGCGCGCGTCATTCCTTCCGTTCGCATCGTCATGGAATCCACATCGTGAATTCCGCAGTCACCGCACCCTGCGATGCCGGCGTGCTCGCGGCAGCCGCCCCTCGGCAGGCCGCGCACGCGTCCGCGCTGTTGGCCGCGACCATCCTGGGTTCGAGCGTCGCCTTCATCGACGGCTCGGTCGTCAATGTCGCGCTGCCCGCGATACAGCGGGATCTTGCAGCGTCGGCCGCCGCAACCCAGTGGTTGATCAACGCCTACCTGTTGCCGATGGGCGCGTTGATCCTGATCGGCGGTGCGATGGGCGATCGCTACGGGCGCCGCAGGATGTTCACGATCGGGCTCGGCCTCTTCACGATCGCATCGCTGTCGTGCGCGGGAGCGCCGAACATGCACCTGCTGTTGATCGCGCGTGCCTTGCAGGGCGTGGGCGCCGCGCTGCTGACGCCGGCGAGCCTGGCCATGCTGGGCGCCGGCTTCTCGGGTCCGGCGCGCGGACGCGCGATCGGCACGTGGGCCGCCGCGGGCGCGATCACCGGCGCGGCGGGACCCGTGATCGGGGGGTGGCTGATCGACACCGTCGGCTGGCGCGCTATATTCCTCTTGAATCTTCCGATCGCATGCGTGGCGATGCGGCTCGCGATGCGCTACATCGACGAGACGCGCGATCGCTCGGCTGCCAGTGCGCTGGATTGGGCCGGCGCATCGTTGGCGACGCTCGGGCTGGGCGCAATCGCCTGGGCGCTGACGGTGATGCCGGTGCGCGGAACGGACATCGTGGTGATTGCATCGTTGATCGCGGGGACTGTCGATGCGACCCCCGAAATCTTCGTCGAACAATTTCGAATCGCGGCATGGGTCGGTGCTGCGCTCGCAGCCGCGGCGGGCGCCAGCGCATTCGCGCTGCTTGACGGCGCGGCGGCGCGGCCGGTTGTACCAAGGTGAGATCGGCGCGATGAGCTGGATCGATACCGTCATTCGCTACTGGTTCGGGGAGCTCGGACCCAGGGACTGGTTTAGCGCACGTCCCGAGGTCGACCGAACCATTGATGAACGATTCGCCGGCCTTCATGCCGCGCTCAAACACGAACCACCCGACATGGAGGCCTTGAGCGCGGCGGGCCACGTCGCGACCGTGCTCGTCTTCGATCAATTCTCGCGCAACCTGTTCCGCGGATCCGCCGAGACGTACGCGACCGATGGCCTCGCGCTCGTGTTCGGCGGATCCGCCGAGACGTACGCGACCGATGGCCTCGCGCTCGTGTTCGCGACGCATGCCGTCGATCGCAGCCTCGATGCGTCGCTCGACGCAGGCCAACGACAGTTCCTCTACATGCCCTTCATGCACAGCGAAGATCGCGCGATGCAGGCGCGGTCGGTGCAGTTGTTCCGCGCGCTCGCGGATCCGGATGTGCTTCGTTACGCCGTACATCACGCGGGCATCGTCGAGCGCTTCGGGCGCTTCCCGCATCGAAACGAGATCCTCGGGCGCACATCGACCGAGGCCGAGCGCGAATTCCTGGAAGATCCGCGCCCAATAGGCCGGTCGCGTTGAAAAACCGTCCAGGCACCGCTGCCATCGCAGGCGCCGACCGATTACGCGCCGATCAGTAGTCGTCCGACTCCTGTCGCGCTGCCCTCCGGACAGACTTGACAGTGTCTTGCGGGCCAAGGGGCACCACCCCGGCCCGTATCACGCCGATCAACAACGAGGACGATCCATCATGGCCATCAAGGGCAAGTCAGCATCCGGGCCGCAAGGCAAGAGTAGCGGCAGCGCCGCATCCAGAAGCTCTGCCAGCGGCCCTTCCCGTTCGGGCGCGGCTGCGAACAGTGATCGGCTCGCGACGAAGGCCGGGGACACCGACAAGCTGGTCGGGGCGATGCCCTACAACGCGACCAAGGCCAACGAATACGGGCACGACAACGCGATCGCGCCGACCGAGGGTCGAAGCGTGAACGTCTCGAACCCGGACGTGTCCGCGAGCACGATCAGCGAGGACAACGCGTCGGACAAGACAGGCTCGCCGCCCAAGCCGAACGGGGCGCATGGAAACGACGGATCGCTCATGCATGTGCGTGCCAATTCGGGCGCGCAATACCTGACGACCAACCAGGGCGTGGCCATCGGCGACAACCAGAATTCATTGAAGGCGGGGCTGCGCGGACCGACGCTGCTCGAGGATTTCATCCTGCGCGAGAAGATCACGCACTTCGATCACGAGCGCATCCCCGAGCGCATCGTGCACGCGCGCGGGTCCGCAGCGCACGGCTACTTCGAGTGCTACAAGCCGCTCACGAAATACACCAGGGCCGCGCCGTTCCAGGCAGCCGGCAAGCGCACGCCGGTGATCACGCGCTTCTCGACGGTCGCAGGCGAGCGCGGCTCGACCGACACCGCGCGCGATATCCGCGGCTTCGCCGTGAAGGTCTATACCGACGAAGGCAACTGGGACCTGGTGGGCAACAACATCCCGGTGTTCTTCATCCAGGACGCGATGAAGTTTCCCGACCTCGTGCATGCGGTCAAGCCCGAGCCCCACAACGCGATTCCTCAGGCGGCCTCGGCGCACGACACGTTCTGGGATTTCATTTCGCTGATGCCCGAAGCGACGCACGTCTTGATGTGGGTCATGTCGGACCGCGGCATCCCGCGCAGCCTGCGCATGATGCAGGGCTTCGGCGTCCACACCTTTCGCCTCGTCAACGACGCCGGCGAATCGGTGTTCTGCAAGTTCCACTGGAAGCCGTTGCTCGGCACGCATTCGCTGGTGTGGGACGAGGCCGTGAAGATCTCGGGTGCGGATTCGGATTTTCATCGGCGCGATCTGTGGGAGGCGATCGAGGCCGGCGAATATCCCGAATGGGAATTGGGACTGCAGATCTTCACCGAAGAGCAAGCCGACGGATTCAGCTTCGACGTGCTCGATGCGACCAAGCTGATCCCCGAAGAGTTGGTGCCGGTCATGCCGGTCGGCCGCATGGTGCTGAACCGCAACCCCGATAACTTCTTCGCCGAGACCGAGCAGGTGGCGTTCTGCACCGCGCACATCGTTCCGGGCATCGACTTCAGCAACGATCCGCTGCTCGCCGGGCGCATCCATTCGTATGTGGACACGCAGATCAGTCGGCTGGGCGGCGCCAACTTCCATGAAATCCCGATCAATTCTCCGATCGTGCCGATCAACAACAACCAGCGCGACGGCATGCATCGACAGGCGATTGCGCGCGGTCGCGTGGCCTATGAGCCGAACTCTCTGGCGGGCGGCTGTCCTTTCCAGGCGGGCGCCAAGGGATTCGTTTCATTTCCCGAGCGGATCACCGAAGACAAGGTGCGCGGCAAGGCCGAAAAGTTCGCCGACCATTACACCCAGGGCACGCTCTTCTACAACAGCCAGACCGATCAGGAAAAGGCTCACATCGTGGGAGGGTTTCGATTCGAGCTGAGCAAGGTGACGGTGCCGGCGATTCGCGAGCGCATGGTATCGAGCCTCGTGAATGTCTCGCCCGACCTCGCCGCCAGGGTGGCCGAAGGTCTGGGCATCGCGGTGCCACCCGCGATGCCCAAGGCGATCGGCGAAGACGTCGTGCCCGAGGTCGAGTTGTCGCCGGCCCTGTCGCTGATGCATCTGCCGGGTGAGGGCGGGATTCGTACGCGCCACATTGCGATGCTGGTCGCACAGGGATCGAACCTGGCCAGCATCGACGCGTGTCGCGCCGCGTTGAAGAGCGCGGGCGCAGTGCCGCTGCTCGTTGCCCCGCGCCTGGGCGCCTACAAGGCGAACGGCAAGGGAAGCTTCGAAGCCGATGCGTCCATGGAAAACTCGGCGCCCGTCCTGTTCGATGCCCTGATCGTGATCGATGGAGACGCTGCGGTCGATGCCCTGGAGAAGATCGGCAACACGATGGAGTTCGTCAAGGACCAGTACCGCCACGGCAAGACCATGATGATGCTCGGCGCTGCCAAGCGTTTGCTCGACAAGGCGGGGATCGCGCAGCAACTACCCGATGGCTCGCGGGATCCGGGCCTGATCGTGGCCGGCGGCAAACCGGGATCGGGCGAGATCGATGCGTTCGTCAAAGCGCTCGCACGCCATCGGCATCCGGAAAGGGATATGGATCCGCCGTTGATTTGATCCTGTTTCCATTCGCATCGAGAACAAAGCCCGCCAAAAACGGGCTTTGCTTTTGATACTGTCTGCTGATCATCAACTGCGAGTCCGGCGATGGCGACGAAGGCATCCAACCCCCTGGCAAGTTACTGGAAGAAGCGGGATTTCGGACGCACGTCCGAGCCTTCGGGCGAACACGTCGATCAGGCCGGCCCGCTCTCCTTTGTCATTCAGAAGCACGCCGCGACGCGGTTGCATTACGACTTTCGTCTCGAGCTCGACGGGGTCCTGCTATCCTGGGCGGTGCCCAAGGGTCCAAGCTATGACCCGAGCGTGAAACGCATGGCGATCCACGTGGAGGATCACCCGGTTTCCTACGGCAGCTTCGAGGGAACCATTCCACCCAAGCAGTACGGCGCCGGAACAGTCATCGTCTGGGACAACGGGACATGGATTCCGGTTGGCGATCCCCGCGAGGGATTGAAGGCCGGCAAGCTCGTGTTCGATCTGCACGGCCAGAAAATGATGGGACGCTGGGAGCTCGTCAAGATCGCCAAGCCCGGCGATCGGCAGGAACCCTGGATCCTGTTCAAGAAGCGCGACGCCTATGCGCGGCCTTCAGCCGAATACGATGTCGTGAGTGCTTTGCCCGACAGCGTGATCGCGAAGCCGCGGAAGAGCTCGACACCGCCATCGGCAAGCAAAGAGAAAAGGGCATCGAAAAAAAAAGTCGAGTCGGGCCCTTCAATCAGCGAAGCGATCAAGACGCCCATACCCGCGAAGCTCTCGCCTCAACTCGCAACGTTGGCAACGGGAATACCTTCGGTCGGTACCTGGTCCTATGAGGCCAAATGGGATGGGTATCGACTGCTTGCGCACATCGAGAAAGGCAACGCGCGACTGATCACGCGCGGCGGACACGACTGGTCCGACAAGATGCCGGGAATTGTCGCCGACCTCGAAGGACTCGGTGCCGAGTCTGCGTGGCTGGATGGAGAGATCGTCGTATTGGGTGATCGCGACGTACCGAGCTTCAATGCGTTGCAAAAAGCGTTCGACACAAGCGATGCGGACCACATCGTGTACTTCTTGTTCGATGCTCCGTATCTGAATGGCTACGACTTGCGCCGCGTTCCGTTATCCGAACGCCGTCGGGTCCTCAAGGAACTTTTGAAGGGCAATGCCGGAGAGCGGCTTCGCGTGAGCGAAGACTTCGACGCCGATCCGGCGTCGCTGCTCGCGTCGGCCTGCGAGATCGGGCTCGAGGGAATCATCGCCAAACGCATCGATGCCCCCTATGAATCGTGCAGGACCGAGACCTGGCTCAAGCTGAAATGCAAGCAGCGACAGGAGTTTGTCGTCTGTGGTTTTACCGAGCGCGCGAACGCGGTGTCCCAGGTCGGCAGCCTGATTCTCGGAGTCCATGACGCCAGCGGGCACCTGGTTCCGGTGGGCAGTGTGGGCACCGGCTGGAATGCCGAGGAGTCGCAATCGTTGTACGCCAGGCTCGTCAAATATCAGGTCGCGCAGTCTCCCTTCGATCCCGCCGTGGTCAAGAAGCCTGGCCGCTGGTCCACGCGCGTCGCAGGCAGCGAGCATTGGCTCAAGCCGCGCGTCGTGGCCGAGGTCGAGTTTGCCGAATGGACAGCGGACGGTCAGATCCGCCATGCCTCTTTCGTCGCATTGCGCACCGACAAGCCGGCAAGGGAAATCACGCGCGAACCCACGAGCAAGGCGATCGCCGTGCTACCGTCGAGAAAAACTAACTCTGCCTCCAAGGGCATCCAAGTCACGAACGCGGAACGCGTCATCGATGCCAGCACGGGTCTGACCAAGCTGCATCTGGTTCGCTATTACGAATCGGTCGCCTCATGGATCCTTCCGCATCTGGTGGGGCGTCCCTGCTCGCTCGTGCGTGGCCCGTCGGGCGTCAGCGGGCAACTGTTCTTTCAGAAGCATGGCTCGAAGATCGGCATCCCGGGCATCACGGAACTCGATGCGGCGTTGTGGCCGGGACACGCCGCCTTGCTCGAGGTTTCAACACCGGACGCACTGATCGGTGCGGCGCAGATGAATGTCATCGAGTTTCATACCTGGAACTCGGTCGTCGGAAACATCGACAAGCCCGATCGAATGGTGTTCGACCTCGACCCCGGTGAAGGGACGGCGTGGCAACAGGTCCAAGAGGCCGCGACACTGGTGAGGACGTTGCTGTCGGAATTGAATCTTGAGTCGTGGCTGAAGACCAGCGGCGGGAAAGGTTTGCACGTGGTGGTCCCGCTCGCGCCCCGTCTCGATTACGACACGGTGAAGGATTGTTCTCAGGCGGTTGTGCAACACCTCGCGCGAACCATTCCTTCACGCTTTGTTGCAAAGAGCGGACCCGCGAATCGCGTCGGCAAACTGTTTGTAGACTACCTGCGCAACGGTCACGGAGCGACGACCGCGGCGGCCTTTTCGGCAAGGGCGAGACCCGGCCTCGGTGTTTCGATGCCGGTTTCGTGGGACGAGCTTTCGAAAATCAAGAGCGGTTCGCAGTGGACAATTGCCACCGCTCGAGAATATCTTTCGTTTCAGGCCGTGGATCCCTGGGCCGGCTACTGGAAGAAAAAGCAATCGTTGACGGCCTCCATGAAGACCCTCGGGTTCAAGCCGGGCAAGAGCAAGGCATGACGGTGGCTCGAAATCCAGAAGTCCGACACGGCAGCATCAGCCTTTCACGAACCGCTTTTAGCGAGGCACCAATGGCCGCACGTTCAATCGCATCTCTCACGCTCAGCTTCGGTCTGGTCTCCATTCCCGTGAAGCTCTACTCCGCAACCGAGAGCTCGGCGAGTGTCCGGTTCAACCTGCTCGCAAAGGACGGCTCGCGCGTCAAGCAGCAATACGTATCCGAAAAAGATCAGGCGGTCGTGCCGCGGGCGGAGATGGTGAAGGGCTACGAGTTCGAGAAGGATCGGTTCGTCCTGTTCACGCCCGAGGAGTTGAAGGCGCTCGAGGAAGGCACCAGTCACTCGATCGATATCGTTTCCTTCATTCCCGCAAAGGCGGTCGATCCGATTTTCTACGACAAAGCCTACTTTCTTGCGCCCGATAAACGAGGTGGCAAGCCCTATGCGCTGTTGATG
>JBBQCA010000053.1:0-16621 GCA_038318315.1 Burkholderiales bacterium
GCTCGGCCTGATGCGTGACTTCACCGACCCGAGCAAGCCCGCGCTCGACGCCGACGGCATGACGTTCACCAACCTCGTGTTCGGCAACGGCGAGAGTCGCGTCAACACCGCGCGTTCGGCGATGACCGCGTTGACCGACACCGTCGTGTTCGACAAGAACTATCACCAGGAGGCCGCGGTGCAGATGCCCGCTGGCGGCGAAACCCATGGCGGCGCCGACGTCTTTCTGGGCGCGATGGGTTTGAACGCCGGCCAGTTCCACGGCCTGATGGACAACACCCGCGTCTTCACGCTGGTCAAGAACGCGGTCGGCCTTTGAGCGCCGCGATCACGGACAAGGAGAAATTCAAATGACATCATCAATCGCACGCGCCACGACCGCGGCGCGCACCGACACGCGCAGCTTCTTGCCTTTCCGTCTGGTCGCCGCGGTCCTGGGCGCGGCCACGCTTGCCGCCCTCGCACCCGCTTCCGCGTTCGCCGCGGGCGAAGCGAAAAACGTGATCTTCTTCCTGGGCGACGGCATGGGCCCGGTGACGACCACGTCCGCGCGCATCATGAAAGTCAATGAAGAAGGCTCGCTCACGATGGACACACTGCCGTACACGGCGCGCGTGCGCACCTATTCGCTCGATGCCCAGACCACCGACAGCGCGCCGTCGATGGCCGCCTACATGACCGGCGTGAAGACGCGCAACGACGTGCTGGCGATGGACGGGACCACGCGCGCCCAGGGTTTCGCGCCGGGACGCGACGCGACCACCGGCGTATCGGCCGCGGTCAACAACTGTCCGGCGACCGGCAACGGTTCGCCCTCGACGACGCTGCTGGAGCTGGCGATCGCGAAAGGCAAGGCCACCGGCGCGGTTTCCACTGCGCGCATCACCCACGCGACACCGGCCGCGACCTACGCGCATGTCTGCCATCGCGATGCCGAATATGAAATCTCGCGCCAGGCCGTCCCCGGCGGCGCGGGTTTCAACACGAAGCTGGGCCCGGGCGTGGATGTGCTGATGGGCGGCATCAGCTATTACTGGCGCCCCTATGCGGTCGGCACGCGACCGCGCGGACGACCCGATGGTCGCGACCTGGTCGCCGAACTGCAGGGCAAGGGCTACACCTTCGTCAACGATCTCGCATCGATGAACGGAGCGTCGAGCGCGGCGGGCGCGCGCATCGTCGGCCTGTTCGACTTCGCGGAATCGCAGGGCCACATGAGCTACGACCTCGATCGCGATCCCGCCAGGGAACCGAGCCTGGCGCAGATGACCGCCAAGGCGATCGATGTGCTGTCGAAGAACGCCAACGGCTACTTCCTGATGGTCGAAGGCGGACGCATCGATCACGCGCTGCACGGAACCAACGCCAAGCGCGCATTGACCGACACGATCGCGTTCGACGACGCGATCAAGGCGGCACTCGACAAAGCGGATCTCTCCAACACGCTGATCGTCGTGACGGCCGACCACGACCACACGATCGCCTTCAACGGCTACGGCAAGCGCGGCACCGACATCCTCGGCGTGAACGTCAACTACGCGACCGGCAAGCCGAGCACCGACGCGAACGGCAACAACTACACGACGCTGGTGTTCGGCAACGGATCGAATCGGCCGGCAGCGCGCACGACGCTCGACCCGGTTGCCGTCACCGGCAAGGACTACCTGCAGGAAGTCGCGATCCGTCGCGGCAGCCCCGGATCGGAGACGCACGGCGGTGGCGACGTGATGCTGTTCGCCACCGGCGCCGGCGCGCCCACGTTCAAGGGCACGATCGACAACACCAAGGTGTTCACGCTGGTCAAGGCGGCGGGCGGCTACTGATGGATACCTTGCCTGCGCATTCCATCGGACGCGCGCTCCTAACGCTTCTACTCGCATCGTCGCTCGCCGGCGGCGCCGGCGCTGCAGCCGGGGTCACGTCACCGAGTGAGCTCGACGCGATCGTCGCGCACGAAAGCACCAGCGTGTCGCGCAATGGCGTGACGCGCACCGAGCGCTTCGAAGAGCGCGTGATCCGTCGCCAGGGTCATGTATGGACCGAGCGCGTGCTGCCCGCTGCCGCGCACGCGAACCCTCATGAGCACGACGCGAAAGCCGAAGGCGCCGAGCATCGGCACTTCGACTTCGAAGGCGCTGCGCGCCACGTGACCCGCGAAGGCGACGGCAGGACACATCTCGAATACGTCGATCACGAAAAGAAGTGGACGGTGTTCGTGCCCGCCGCCGAATACGGTCCGGTCGGCTTTCTCGGCAACTGGGACGCCGAGTTCTACCTCGTGCCGCCCGCGCTGATCGCGCGCATGCCGGTGCTGGCGTCGCGCAAGGCAGCCACGCCCGACGGCGCGGCATGGCACGAGGAGCGACGCAACGGCTGGACCCACCGCGTGTTGTGGTCGAACAGGCACAACTATCCGCTGGCGATCGAGGCGATCCGCGACGACGGCACGCTGACGCGCCGCACCGCGGTGAAGATCGTCGCGGCGACACCCGCGGATCGACTACCGTGGCGAGGGCTGTCGGGCTATCGCCCGCGCACGTACGACGATTTCATGGATTGACTGCGCCTCCCCTGCGACGCGCGCGGTGTAGAGTTTCGAGCCGCGCCGCATGTCGGCCGGATTCGCGACGCTGCGGATCACAAAAAGCAGAATCAGGGGAGAAGCATGACCACCGCGCCATCGACATCGGTACCGGAGCCGCTGCACTATCGCCACTGGCCGCCACATCTGCCGCATCACCTCGACCTGCCGGCCACCAGCCTCTGGTACAACCTCGAGGTCACCGCGACGCGCTATCCGAATCGCGCGGCGATCGTGTTCTACGACTCGATCACGACCTACGCGCAACTGCGCCGCCAGGCCGAAGCACTCGCGGGTTGGCTGCAACAGCATTGCGGCGTGGCGCGCGGCGATCGCGTGCTGCTCGACTTCCAGAACAGCCCGCAATTCGTGATCGGCTACTACGCGATCCTGCGCGCGGATGCCTTCGTGGTGCCGGTCAATCCCATGCTGCGCACCGATGAGCTGCGCCACTACGCGAACGACAGCGGCGCGCGCGTCGCGCTGTGCGCGCAGGACAACTGGTCGCAACTCGCCCCGTTGATGAAAGGCCAACCCGAGGGCGTAGCGACGCTCGAGCACGTGGTCGTGGGCGCGTATGCCGATGCGCTGGTGATGCCCACTTCGCTGCCGGTTCCCGAATTCGTTCGCGCACCGATGACCACGACACCGTCATCGCAGGTCACGCGCTGGCACGACGCGATCGCCGAAGGCCTCGTCCCCGCGCCGAGCATGGCGGGCCCCGACGACTGGTGCGTGATGCCCTACACCTCGGGCACGACCGGCCAGCCCAAGGGCTGCATCCACACCCATCGTTCGGTGATGCACGTGCTCGTGACCGGCACGTTGTGGGCGAGCGTGCACCCCGAAACGGTTGCGCTCGGCGTCGTGCCGATGTTCCACGTCACCGGCATGCAGGCGATGAACGGCCTGATCTATGGCGGAGGAACCAACGTGGTCCTGCCGCGCTGGGATCGCAGGGTCGCGGCCGCCGCGATGGCGCATTACCGCGTCACGAACTTCACATGCATTCCGACGATGATCATCGACCTGCTCGGCAATCCCGAGCTGTCGAACTATGACCTCTCCAGCCTCGACTACCTGTCGGGCGGCGGGGCCGCGATGCCCGAAGCCGTCGCACAGCGCATCAAGGATATGTGGGGTCTCGACTTCATCGAAGGCTACGGCCTGTCCGAGACGATCGCGGCCTCGCACATCAATCCGACCAACCACCCGAAGAAGCAGTGTCTGGGCATACCGATCTGCGACACCGACTCGCGCGTGATCGATCCCGAGACCTTGCTCGAAGTGCCGCAGGGCGCGACCGGCGAGATCATCACTCACGGGCCTGGCGTCTTCCTGGGCTACTGGAACGATCCCGAGAAGACCGCGGCCGCGTTCATCGAGCACGACGGCAAGAAATTCCTGCGCACCGGCGACCTCGCGCGCATCGACGAGGACGGCTACTTCTTCATGGTCGATCGCCTGAAACGCATGATCAACGCGTCGGGCTTCAAGGTCTGGCCGGCCGAGGTCGAAGCGATGCTCTACAGGCATCCGGCCGTGCAGGAGGCGTGCGTGATCGGCGCCAGGGACGCTTACCGCGGCGAGACCGTCAAGGCATTGATCGTGCCGCGCGCCGACCACAGGGACCAGGTCAGCGCCGACGAGATCATCGAATGGTCGCGCGAACACATGGCGGCCTACAAGATTCCGCGCATCATCGAGTTCGTCGAGTCGCTGCCGAAGTCGGGGACGGGGAAGGTGATGTGGCGGGCGTTGCAGGAGGCCGAGGCGGCGAAAGGTTAGCCATCTGCCGACGCCTCGTGGCCTTGTCCCCCGGAAGGACTCGTCCATTTGAGGTTTGTCGACCCAAGATCGAGCGCCGATGATGCGAGCAGGGCAATCGAGAGCGCATGAAGTCAGTGTGAAATGGTCGCCCATGCGCAGCGGTCTTCCGGCCGCTGCACCGGGTCCTGGAATAGGTGAGCGGCTTCACGGCATGGCCCGGTCCGGACCAATGAACCTTCATGGAGGTAGACAGATGCGCTTACTCGACAGGATGAACACGAGCGCGATTGGCGGCGGTGAAGTCGGTGCGACGGGGATGGGTGACGATCTTCATTACACGGGATATTTGACGGGCAGCCACGAAATAGACTGCTACGTCCATTCCGGCGGATCTTTATCGAACTGGCTCGTGTGCATGTTTTGGTAAATGGTGCTTGACCGGCAAGACTGGCCGTCAAGTACATGCGCATCGCATGATGGCCAGCCTTGCACACCTTCAACATGCAACGCAGCGAATACATCGAGTCCTTGAGGCGGCGCGGCGGCGCGCTGCTGCTGTTCATCCTGGTCTGCGGACTGCTCGAAGCCCTGTTGGTCGCGCGCCATCAACTGATCGACGGATACTTCAGCGAGTCGCTGACCTTGTTCATTGAACAATCGATCGCCTATGCTCCCCTGACCTGTTTCGCCTTGTTCGCGCTGACCCGTTACCGTCTCGACTGGCAATGGCGTCGCGAAGCGGCCTCGCTCCTGATCGGCTTCGCCGGCGGAGCAGCGATCGTTGCGCTGGCGCAGGCGCCACGCTGGATCGCGGTGGATCCGGAGGTTTCCTTTTCCGATCCGATCATCGACGTGCTGTTGATTTTCAGTGCCGCAATCGGCATCGCAGTCGCTGAAGAGGTTCTCTTCCGACGGTTGTTCGACCCCGCACTCAGCGCGATCTTCGGAAGCTGGCTGGGCGGCGCATTGCAGATCGCCCTGTTCGCTGCCGGCCATCATCCGCTTGATTCCGCGTTGCCCTTTCAGTCGGTCATGGACCGTGCCATGTTCGCAATCGTCGCGACCCAGCTTGCGCGCAGCCGCTTGGGCCTGATGAGCGCAATTGGGCTGCATGCGGCCGCCGATGCATCGCTCTGGATCGGCTTTGGCACCGTGTGGCCGATCTCGAGCGTCGTCGGCTCGCATCCTCTCGTGGGTGCGGTTCGCATGCCGCCCGATTGGGACTGGCCGGTCTTCGCATTGCTGGCGCTGTTGATCGGTGCTGCATGGATCAAGCGGCCGACTTGGTGGAATCGAACGATGTGGTTCCGTTCGCGATGGAATGTCGGCCGATTACCACACCGGAGTGCGCGAGGAGTGAAGGTGACTTGAGCGCGCGACAAGGCTAGCGCGCGAACAATTCCGCGGTCTGATCCTTCAGAAATCCGCGCAGCCGGCTCACCCCTTCATCGAGCCGCGCCGGATCGCACGCATAGCACCAGCGCACGAAGCCCTCGCCTTCGTCGCCGAAAGCGCTGCCCGGCGCGAGGCCGAGGCCCGCCTCGCGCACCAGCCGCTTGCAATACGCGAGGCTGTCGGTCGCGCCGGCCAGGCGAAAGAAGACGTACATCGCGCCTTCTGGCGTGTGGACATCGACGCCGGGCAGTGCGCCGAGCGCTTGCACCAGATGGTCGCGCGCGACTTTCAAGCGCAGGACCAGATCGCGCGTGAACGCGTCGCCGTCGCGCACCGCCACGATGCCGGCCTCCTGCACGAACTGGGGCGCGCACGAGGTGTTGTACTCGATCAGCTTGCCGAGATCCTCGGTGAGAGCCGCCGGCAGGACCATCCAACCCAGGCGCCACCCGGTCATCAGCCAGGTCTTGGAGAACGAGTTCACGCAGATCACGCGCTCGTCGCGCGACGCGATGTCGAGGAACGATGGGGCCGTCGTCGAGCCCGATGTTGGTCCACTCGCGAAGTAGAGGCGTTCATAGACCTCGTCGGCGAGGATCCAGATGCCGTGCATGCGGCAATGATCGAGCACGCGCTGCTGCGCCTCGCGCGGCATCACCCAGCCGGTCGGATTGCTGGGCGAATTGACGATCAACACGCGCGTGCCGGGCGTAAGCCGGGCGATCAGCTTGTCCGTGTCCAGCGTCCATCCGTGTTCGCCGAAATCGAGCGACACGGTCTCGACCGTCGCCCCGAGGATCTTCGGAATCTCGACGACGTTGGGCCACAGCGGCGTGACCGCGACCGCGCGATCACCGGGTCCGATCACGAGCTGCGCGGCGAGCATGAGCGCGTTGACGCCCGCGCTCGTGACGGCGATGTGATCGCTCGCGGTCGCGCCGTGCAGGCCGCTGACGTAGTCGGCAAGAGCGTTGCGCAACGGCGCGATGCCGAGGTTGTGCGTATAGAACGTGGCACCGCGCGCGAGCGCATCGCGGGCCGCGTCGCGAATGAATTGCGGAGTGACCTCGTTGGATTCGCCGAACCAGAACGGCAGGACGTCGGGCAGACCGATGCCGGCGTTCGCGACTTCACGGATGCGCGAGGCGCGCAAGCCGCGGATCGCTTCGCGGGCAAGAAGGGTGGGCTGGCGCTCGATGGAGCGGGCCGGGGAAATATTCGGAGGGGAGAGGTCGTCGTGCGGCATGGTGGGGTCGATTGAAGTGATGGATTCTTACGTCTGAATTTTCAGATTGGCGTGTAAATCGGGCGCTCGATGCCGCGACTACTGCCCAGCCGCACATGCCGAACGCGGCTGCGCATCCCCGATGAGGATTGCGCCCAGGCACCTCGCCGCGACCCGCGGCACACTGCGCCAACGGCGCGCGCATTGATGCAGCAATGCAGCGATGCTCAACAGGAGAACACCATGACCACAACCAAACACGCCCTTCGTCTGGCCGCGAGCGCCGGTCTTCTGTGCATCGCCATGTTCGGCGCAAGCGCTCGGGCCGCCATCGAAGAAGTCGATCCCCACGGCTTTTCCGACGTGAGACAAGTGATCGTCAAGATGCGCGAGATGCCGATGAAGAACAAGGACGCCGTGATCACGAGGCAGGAATACCTCGAGATGCAAGGCAAGATGTTCGACATGGCGTCCAGGGACGGCAAGATGTCGATGGCTCAGTTCAAGGCCTTCACCAACGAGTTCAAGACCTTCGGTCAATAGATTTCTCTGCGCTCACGAGCCGGCGCTCAACGCGCCGGCTTGAATCCGCTCTTCTCGATCACCGCGCTCGCCGGTCCCGAGGTCAGATAGTCGACCAGTTCGGTCGCATCCTTCTGCTTGTCGCTGCCCACCAGCACCGCGATGTCGTAGCGTGTGGGCTTGCGCAGATCGCCGGGCAACGGCCCGACCAGCGTAACGCCCTTGACCGGCAGGATCTCGCTGATCTGATGAAGCCCCAGTTCAGCCTCGCCTCGCGCGACCGCTTCGACGACATAGCCACCGTCGACCTTGAGTGTCTTCTCGCGCATCGCGTCGGCAATGCCCAGGTCCTTGAACATGCTTTCGACGAGGCGTCCGCTGGTGCCCTTCGCCGGATCGACGATCACGACCTTGCGGGCCGCGAGCAGCGTCGCGCGCAAGGCGTCGCGCGTGGCGATGTCCGGCAGCTTCGCGCCTTCACGCACCGCGACGCCGACCTCGGTTTCGCCCAGCGCGCGCAGCGATGCGGCGTCGGCAACACCTTGCTTGATCAAGCCGGCGAGGTCCTCGCCAGGCAGGATCACGACGTCGGGTCTTTCGCCTTTGGCGAGACGGTCGCGAATCGCGCCCGCGGTTCCGTAGTTCGCGTCCACGTGCGGCAGGGACGCGCTGCGTTGCGCGAGCAATTGCGTCACCGGCGCTCGCATCGCGCCCGCCGAAAGCAGCGTGAGGTCGGCGGCCGCGGCCGTTGCGATCGATGTGCAGAGGGCGGCAAGTGCGGCCGCGGTCCGTACGACAGCGCGAGCAATGCGTCGCAGCTTCATGGGTTGCACAGTAGAGGAGTTGAAGATCATCGGGCAGCCGCGAGCCGCGTCGCGCTCGCGCCGCCGCTTGCGATCCAGGATTCGAGGCCGTCGGCATTGAGCTGGATGTCCATCATCAGCACGTCCAGTACACCGGCCTCGTCGACACCCCATGGCTGGCGCTTCGCTTCGGCGAGAGCGATGTCGCGCACGCCGGCTTGCAACGCCGCCGCGCGCGCACCGCCATCAGCGATGGTCGCGCAACGACGTCCCACGTCGGCATGCGCGTCGACCAGGCGCAGCAGGTCTTTCGCGAGGCGCGGCACGTCGCCCACCTTGCCGTAATGCGTGAGATAGAGCGCCTCGGGCTGCAACGCGGTCATGCGGGCGATCGACGCGTGGAAGGCCTCGGGATCGAACTGGCTCGGCGTGGTCGCGGGGAATATGAACTGCCTGCCGTCGCGATCGAGCTCGCGATACGACAGGCCGAACATGTCGCCGGTGAACAGATGGCCGGTCGCGCCATCGAGGATGCAGTTGTGGTGGCGCGCGTGTCCGGGCGTGTCGTAGAAGGTGAAGGCGCGCCCCGCGAGCTCGACCGTGTACCCATCGGTCGCTTCGAGCACGCGTTCCTTCGGAACCGGCACGATATCGCCGTACATCTTGCGCGCGGCTTCGACGCCATAGACGTCGCGGGTCGCGGCCATCAGCTTCGACGGATCGACCATGTGGCGCATGCCGCGCGGATGCACGACCAGCTTCGCGTTGGGCGCCTTCTGCATCAACAGGCCCGCTCCGCCGGCATGATCGAGATGCACGTGCGTGAGCAGCACGAAGTCGATCGCGTCGGGGCCGAGTCCCTTCGCGGCGAGCGTGTCGAGCACGAATGGGACCGAGTCGTTGGTGCCGCTGTCGACCACCGCCGCGCGACCGTTCTCGACGATCAGATGGATCGCATCCAGATGCGGTCGCACGTAGCCCGAGTCGATCGCGGTGATGCCGTGGGAATAGTCGATGAAGGATGCGGTCATGGATTGCGGCGCTGCCGATGAAAGGCCCACAACATACACGCGGCCCGGCCCCGATGCATCACGACCGCGCAGCCGGCTTGCCCGACAGGAACTGCCGCAGGCGCTCGCTCCTGGGTTCATCGAGCACGTCGCGCGGATCGCCTTGTTCCTCGATCACGCCCTGGTGCAGGAACACGACGCGCCGGGACACGTCGCGTGCGAAGCTCATCTCGTGCGTGACCACGATCATGGTGCGACCTTCTTCGGCCAACGTGCGCAATACCGCGAGCACTTCGCCGACCAGTTCGGGATCGAGCGCGGAGGTGGGCTCGTCGAACAGCATCACCTGCGGCTGCATCGCGAGCGCGCGTGCGATTGCGACGCGCTGCTGCTGTCCGCCCGAGAGATAGGCGGGATAACGATCCTCGATGTTCGACAGGCCGACCTTGGCGAGATCGCGCCGCGCGCGCGCCACGGCTTCGTCCTTCGAGAGCCTCAGCACGTGGATAGGCGCCTCGATGACGTTCTCGAGCGCGGTCTTGTGCGACCAGAGGTTGAAGTTCTGGAACACCATCGCGACTTCGGCGCGGATCCGCTGCAACTGCTTCGCGTCGGTCGCACGCAGCATGCCGTCCCTGGCCATCGCCAGCCCGAGCACCTCACCGGCGACCGCGATGCTTCCCGCGTTTGGCCTCTCCAGCAGATTGATGCAGCGAAGCAGCGTGCTCTTGCCCGACCCCGACGAGCCGATCACGCTGATCACATCGCCGCGCTGCGCAGTCAGCGAAACTCCGCGCAGGACTTCGTGGTCGCCGAAGCGCTTGCGGATGTCGGTCACCTCGAGGACCGGCGTTACCGCGTTCTGCATCGCCGCGCTCTTCACGGGCTCAACAGATTGCCGCTGCGAAACGGTGTCTTGCCCGCGACCCTGGCGACCGTCATGCCCGGGCTCGCGTAGCGGCGCAGTGCGCGCGCGTACAGCGTGCCGGCGTAGCGCGAGCGGATCGGCGTGACGACGCCTGCCAGCGGGTCGATCACTTCGGCGACGACGTCGCCCGGTTCGATGCGATCGCCGAGCGCTTTCACGAACGCGATCACGCCGGCGTGCGGCGCGATCAGGTCTTCGGATGCCGCAAGCGAGGTGGGCTCGCAACGCAACGCCGGCAACGACGGCGGGTCCCTCGCATCCGAAGCGACGATGCCGCGATGAACGAGAAAGGCGAACAGCGCCTGCGCGTCGCGCAGAGCAAGCTCGTGACTGACATCCATCTGTCCGCGCAACTCCACCGTGACCGCGAGACAGGCGAGCGGGATCGGGGGCGTGCTCGGGGATACGTTGGCGGTCACGCTCCGAATCCCGCTTTGGATCGCGCTTTGGATCGCGCCTTGAATCGCGCCTTGGATCGATTCAGGCCCACGCTTCGCGGATCGCTCGGCGCGCAGGTATTCGTCGAGTTGCCACCACACGCCGCCCATCGCTTCGTCGAACGACGCACCGCCGCTGTTCCTGGCCAGCAGCACCGTTTCCACGCCGAGCAATTGCGCCAGCGGCTGGCATTGCGGCCAGTAGGGCTCTTCGCAATACACGTGCAGGAGCGCGTCGTGATCGCAATGCAGGTCGAGGACAACATCGGCATCGCACGCGAGCGACGACAGCGTCTTCTTCAGCGACGCGAGTTCGGTCGCGGGCTCGATCGCATCGACGTGTACGCGCAGTGCGGCCCGGATCGCGTCGCGATTGTTCGCCGCGTCGCCGTCGAGCTGCGTCTCGATATCCGGCGTGATGCCCGTGAGAAAATCGGGATAGCCACGATTGAAGTTCTCGCCCGACTCCGCCTCGAAGCGCCCGATGCCGCCGTGTAGCAGCTGCTGGGACAGGCCGATCGGGTTGGCGACCGGCACGAGCACGACCTCGCCGCGCATGCGACCCGCGGCTTCGGCGCGATCGAGCAGGGCGATCAGGTGATGCATGACGAGCATGCCGGGCAACTCGTCGGCATGCAGGCTGGCTTGCAGATAGGCCTTCTCGCTTCGCAGCGCGTCGGTGCGCCGCGACCCGTAGTGCAGGCTCACGAGATGGCGTTCGGTGCCCAGTTGCGAAGGGCCGAGCAGGTGGTGGTGACGCTTCATGCGGGATGGGCTTCTTCGGGAGCGGTAGGTGCGGCCGTGGTCAAGGACGCAGGGGTCAACGTGGCATGCCGCGTGCTGCCGGCGCGATACAGATGCGCGAGCGCGCGCGCTTCGATGCGTCGAAGCACGAACACCAGCGCGAAGGTCAGCATGAGATAGATCACGGCCGCTGCGATATAGGCTTCGAACGGAAGATAACTGGTCGCGTAGAGACTGTTGGCCGCACCCGTGAGGTCGATGATGCCGGGCACGACGCTCGCGATCGAGGTCGCGTGCAGCATCAGGATCATTTCGTTGCCATAGGCAGGCAGCGCGCGACGCAAGGCCGAGGGCAGCACGATGCGCGTCATCAGCGTCGCGCGGCCCATGCCGAAACTGTGCGCGGCCTCGATCTCGCCATGCGGCGTTTCGCGGATCGCGCCCGCGATCAACTCGATCGTGTACGCGGTGGTGTTGATGACGAACGCGACCAGCGTGCAGAACAGCGGCTGCTTGAACCACACCCCCGGCCAGATCGCGTCCCAGCGCGCCTGCACCCAGTCGAGCTGGGCGACGCCGTAGTAGATCAGATAGACCTGTACCAGCAGCGGCGTGCCGCGGATCACGAAGGTGAATGCGGCGATCGGTAGCGACAGGCACTTCGAGGCGCTGGCGCGCACGACTGCCAGCGGGATCGCGAGCGCGAGGCCGAACGCCAGCGAGATCGCGAGCAATTCGAGCGTGACCACGATGCCGCTCGCGTAGAGCTTCAGCGTGTCGGGCTGCAGTAGCGTCTCGAAGTCCATGCGTAGTCGTGCAGTCGGGCCGCGCTCAGGCAGTCGCGCGTCGAACGCCGCGACCGTAGCGGCCTTCGACGAGACGCAGCGCGAGCAGCGAGACGCTGGTGATGACCAGATAGATCGCGGCCGCGGCCACGAAATAGAAGAAGGCCGCGCGCGTCGCCGCACCCGCCTGCTTGGCGCGATACATCAGGTCGGTGAGGCCGATGATGGACACCAGCGCGGTGGCTTTCACCAGCACCAGCCAGTTGTTGGTGAAGCCCGGCAGCGCGTGGCGCACCATCTGCGGCAGCACGATGCGCGTGAGCACCTGCACCCGCGACATGCCGCACACGAGCGCCGCTTCGCTCTGCCCGACCGGCACGGCCAGCATCGCGCCGCGAAAGGTTTCGGCGAAGTAGGCGCCGTAGATGAAGCCGATCGTGAGGGTTCCCGCGACGAAGGGATCGATGTCGATGGCGCCGGACTCTCCTCCCCAGCCGAGCCGCTGCGCGATCGCGTTCACGGCGATCTGGCCGCCGTAGAAGATCAGCAGCATCAGCACCAGGTCGGGCACGCCGCGGATCAGCGTCGCATAGATCGTCGCCACGGCGCGCGGTGCGCGGTGATGCGAGAGCCGCGCGGCCGCGGCGACGATGCCCAGCAGCGTGGCGAGCAGCAGCGCGCCGGCCGCGACAGCGAGCGTGAGGCCCGCGCCCGACAGCACATAAGGGAGATAGGACGCGTTCACGATCGTGCGACGGTGCTCATCGCGTGACGCGCTTATTTGCCGTAGATGTCGAAGTCGAAATACTTGTCGGCGATCTTCTTCCACGTCCCGTTCGCGCGGATGGTCTTCAACGCGGCGTTGAAGCGATCGCGCAGATCGGTGTCTTCCTTGCGGATCGCGATGCCGGCGCCCGAGCCGAAATATTTTTCGTCGGCCAGATCGGGACCGGCGATCGCGAAGCCCTTGCCGTCGGGCGTATTCAGGAAGCCGCCCTGGCCCTCGAACTTGTCGACGACCACCGCGTCGACGCGGCCCGACTTGAGATCGAGATACGACTGCTGGGTCGAGTCGTACGAGACGACGGTCGCGCCCGCGGGAGCGAGTTCGCCCTTGGCGTACTTCTCCTGGATCGAAGCCTTCAACACGCCGACGCGCTTGCCCTTCAGGCTCGCCGGCGAGCCGTCGAGGGCGCCCGCCTTCGCGATCACGTTGGTCGGTGTCTGGTAATACTTGTCCGAGAAGGCCACGGCCTTCTTGCGGTCTTCGGTGATCGACATCGACGAGATGATCGCGTCGAACTTGTTGGCGCGCAGGCCCGGGATGATGCCTTCCCAGCTGCTCTCGACGAAGCTGCACTTGGCTTTCATCTCCACGCACAACGCGTTGGCAATGTCCACGTCGAAACCTGTGAGCTTGCCGTCGGGCGACTTGTACGTGAACGGCTTGTAGGTCGCATCGACGCCGATGCGCACGTTGCTCCAGTCGCGCGCGAACGCGGGACTTGCAAGCACCGCGAGTACCGCCGCGAGAACGACCGTCCACGCGGACACGAACATCAGGGGACGGGAACGATTCATATGCGCGACCAGGATCGATGAGTGAGCGGGCGATGGTACGCAACGCGCGAAGCTCGGGCAATTGGCACGAACCCAGTGGCGCGAACTGGCTGAATCAGCCCAGCGCGAGCGCGCCCACGCCGGCCACGATCAGCCCCGCGCCGAGCACGCGCTGCATGACGTGGCCCTCTCCGAGCAGTCGCGCGCCGAACCACGCGCCGATCATCATCGACATCTCGCGTGCCGGCGCGACATGGCTGACCGGCGCCATCGTCATCGCATACAGCACCAGGATGTAGCCCGCCGGCCCGAGGATGGACACGCCCAGCGCTTCCCGCCAGAAGCGCGGGTATTCGAGCGCAACGCCGGCGCGATCGCGCCACGCCCTGGGCGCCAGCACCAGGCTGCGAAACAGGTTGCCGACGTAGTCGACCAATAGCGGCGGGATCAGCAGAACCTTGACCGCATAGCCGTCGTTGAGCGTGTAGGCCGCGATCAACACTCCGGTAAGGCCGCCCCAGTAGAGGCCCGCGACGACGGTGCCGCGCGCTTCACGGGGCGTGCGCAGTTCGCGCCAGAGCCTGCGTCCGCCGGCCAGAACCAGCACGCCGGCGACCACCAGCAGCGCGCCCGCGGTCGCAACCAGCGAGGGATGTTCGCCGAGCACGAAGATCGCGCCGACGAACGAGATCAGCGGTCCAGTACCGCGCGCGATTGGATACACCACCGACAGATCGGCAGCGCGATAGCCCCGTTGCAGGCTCTCCGAATAGAGCGCGTGCAGGACGCAGGTGGCCAGCAGCACGAGTACCGCAGGCACCGATGCGCGCGGCGCGAAGTCGAGCAGGGCGAAGGCCGCGAGCGGCATGAAGAGCAGCGCGGCACCGCATGAGTAATACCAATTGAAGTGCCGGCAGTGCGCGGCGCGTTTGGCCAGCAGGTTCCAGCTCGCGTGCGTGAATGCGGCGATGACGACGAGCAGGAGCGCAAGCAAGGACATCGATGGGCGAAGACCCAGTGGATTCGCGCCCGGACGGTGCGCGATCGCGATTGTGCGTCGAAGCGCCGCTTGCCTTTGCATCCAAGTGAAACGCGAAGACGATTGCGCCTTGCGTGCCACTGTGCTTTAATCCGGCCCCTCGCACGCGGGCGGGTCTCGCGTGAGGCGTCAAACTTGTTGATGGGCAAAGGTATTTTCCATCGCGAATCGCCCAGCGGCACGCGCGACGCCTTGAGCGGCGCGTGCGCGCCACCGCCAGGAAGTACACTCGCGCGTTGCCTGAACGCGCATATACGGATGGTTGGAAGACTTTCGACATGCTTGCCACGTCGATCGATGTATAGAGGAAGGTATGGGAACCAAGATCGCTACGACCAGGACTGCCACCGCCAGCACGGCGACGAAGGCGAGCCCTGCGACCAAACGCGCAGCGCCTGCCGCGAAGAAAGCAACATCCGTCGCGAAACCGGCCGCGAAGAAATCCGCGCCCGTTGTGAAGAAGGCAGCACCCGCGAAAGCGCTCGCGAGAAATGGCGTGCCCGTCGCGAAACACGTTGCGCCCGCGAAGAGCGCGCCGGTCAAGGCGGCGCCTGCGGCAGCGGCGCCCGCATCGAGGGGCCCGACCAAAGTATTGACCGAGTCCGAAATCCTCCGCGCGCCCGAGAAGGACTACATGAGCGCCGCGCAACTCCTGTTCTTCCGGAACCGGCTGCACACCATGGAGCAGGACATCCTGCGCAATGCCGGCGAGACCACCGAGCATCTGCGCGAGTCGATCATCGTCCCCGATCCCGCCGATCGCGCGACCATCGAAGAAGAGCATGCCCTCGAACTGCGCACGCGCGATCGCGAGCGCAAGCTGTTGAAGAAGATCCAGCAGTCGATCCAGCGCATCGACTCGGGCGAGTACGGCTATTGCGAAGAGACCGGCGACCCGATCGGCGTGCCGCGCCTGCTGGCGCGTCCGACCGCGACGCTTTCGCTCGAAGCGCAGGAGCGGCGCGAGATGAAGCAGAGGATGTTCGGCGAGTGATCGCGGAGTGTCTTGCGGCTATCGATAAAGCGGCGCGTGCGCCGCTTTGTTTTTGTAGCGCCCGATCCGATCAGAAGTATTTGGTCGCACCCAGATAGAAGCCGCGACGCGGACCGTACTGCGGTGCCCCCACGCCGATGCCGCTGCCGTCGCGCAACTGATAGACGCGATCGAAGAGGTTGATCACCGCGACGCGCGCCTCCAGTTTCCCCAGGCCGTCGGGATTGAACGTCTGCGACGCACTCAGATTCGCCTGCACATACGACGGCAGATGTTCGCCGTTCGCAAAGCCGCGACGCAATCCGCTGCCGTAGAGCAGGTCCGCGCCGATGCGCGTGGCGCCCAAGAGGTAAGACGCGCCTGCCGACGCTGTAAGCATCTGATCGTGATCGAGGTGCACCCAGTGACCGGCGATGAACGCGAGTTCTTCGGCATCGAAGTTGAATTGGCCCGTCACGATATTGCGACCCTCGGCCTTCGAGATCGCGGCGTTCGCATAGAGCGACAGGTTGCTCTTCTTGTAGGAAGCCGAGAACTCCAGGCCGCGAACGCGGCCTTCGTCGTAGTTGAACGCCGAGTAGATCAGGGCGTTGCCGAACTGCCCTTCGTCCTGCAGGTTGCGAACCTTGCGATAGAAGCCGTCGATGCCGATCGTGATCTCTTGTGTCACCTGATGCGAGAGGCCGGCGTCGAAGTAGTTCGAGCGTTCGCTCTTTACCGAGGTATTGGCATCCGAGGGCAAGGCGTTGGTGGTGCCGAGAAATTTCGCGACCGAGGTCGTGTCGATCTTCTCGGTCGGCGGCGGCGTGAAGTAGCGCGCGTACCCGA
>JBBQCA010000054.1:0-15597 GCA_038318315.1 Burkholderiales bacterium
CGCCTCTTCGAGCGCATCGACCATCGCCGCAACGAAGGGATGCATCTCGTTCTGATAGAAGCTGTTGAAGCGGTAGTCGAAGGCGCACAGCGCGATCGTGTCGAGCGTGAGGCGCGTCATGTTGTCGGCCACGTCGATCACCGCGCTCGGTCCGAAGCGCTCCCACTTCACGAACATCTGATTGGCGATATCGACCATGCGGTCGAACATCGATCGCACGCCCAGCGGCCCGAATGCCGGCATCAGCAGGCGATGCGCCTTCGCCCAGTTGGGCTCGCTGTTGTATGCGGTGAAAAGGCCGTCACCCGCGAAGGCGCGGATCTCTTTGAGTGGACCGTGGATGCGCTTCTGGAAGCGGGTCTCGTCGGACAGTTCGTTGACCAGCTCCTGCGAGCTGACGACGTACATGTCCTTGCCGAAGATGGTGAGCTTGAAGATAGCTCCGTAGGTCTTGGCGAGCCGCATCATGCTCTGGATCGGCGCGGCCGAATCGAGCTCGCCGATGTTGCCGACGATAGGCCGCGTCGGCGGTTGCGGCACCTGCGTCCTGTCGAGCGTCTCTATTTTTTTGTCGTGTCTCACGGTCATCCCTCAATGACGCACCGCGCTCGCCGGTGCGCGCGGCTTGCGCACGGCCTTGCCTGGCGACGCGCGCTTCGCGAAGGCCGCGCCGTTGGTCGCGGTCTTCTTGCTCGGCGTCCTCTTCGCGGCGGGCTTCTTCGCCCGCGTCGTCACGAGCGGGGGCGCCGCAACAACCACGGCTTTCGCATGCGTCGCGGCACCAACCGCCACCGGCGCATCCTTCATCGCGAGAGCGAACAGCTTCTTGTGCTCCTCGACGAGAAAATCCGCGAGGTCCGCCACGTCGGGCACCGCGCGACGGCATGCGATCAGGCCATAGTCGAGCGACCCGTTGTAGCTCTGCACCGTGATGTTGAGTGCGACGCCGTGCGTGGGGATCGACACCGGAAAGTAACTGAGCATGCGGGCGCCGCAAACGTAGAGCGGCATCTGCGCGCCCGGTACGTTGGACACCGCGACGTTGGCCACCGGCGGCAACGCGTTCGCCAGCCCCGAGCGGCCGTACATCGACGCCAGCCCCGAGATCAACCAGGGCGCCCCGAACGACGGGAAGTCGGTGGGGATCGCGGCCTTGAAGTTGCCGATCAGGGTCTTCGCCGCGGCCGACGATGTATTGATGATCTGCAGGCGTTCGATCGGATCGGCGATGTCGGTGGCCAGCGTCATCACGGTCATCGACACCTGATTGTTCGGGTCGGTGTTGCCGGCTTCGCGCAACGACACGGGTACCGCAGCCGTCAAGGGCTTCTTCGGCAACGCGTTGTACTCGGAAAGGTAACGACGCAGCGCGCCGCCGCAGGTGGAAAGCACGACGTCGTTGAGCGAGACGCCAAAGCGCTTGCCGATCTGCTTGGTTTCCGCGAGCGAGATCGATCGCCCGGCGTATGCGCGCTGATTGGTGATCGAGACATTGAAGGGCGTCTTCGGGCCGAGCAGCTTCATGCCCTTGGCGATGTTCCAGTTGCGCTTGCCGTCCGGGCCGGGCTGGGGCACCACCACGCTTTGCAGCGCGCGCGCCATGTCGGGAAGGGTCTTCACCAGCTTCACGTACTGCGCGAAGGTATTGCTGATCGCCGCGCTCGCGAGCTCCGCCATGCCGAGTTGATAGCCGTGACTGCGACGCGGCTGGCGCGGCGGCCGCACCGGTCGCGGCTCGGGCGTCACATCCATGATCGCGGTCGCCAGCGCGACGCCGGCCTGTCCGTCGATGCCCGCGTGGTGCACCTTGGTATAGAGCGCGACGCGACCGTGCTCGAGCCCGTCGATCACGAAGAATTCCCACAGCGGACGGCTGCGATCGAGCAGCGACGAATGCAGGCGCGCGACGTATTGCTCGAGCTGCTTGTGAGTACCGGGCTTGGGAAGCGTGACGCGGCGAATGTGATAGTCGATATCGACTTCGTCATCCTCGACCCACACCGGGTTGGACAGCTCGAAAGGCATCAGCGCGAGCTTGCGCGTGAACACGTCCGAGATATGCAGGCGGCTCGCGATGTGCTGCTTGAAGTCTTCGTAGAAGTCGCCCTTGTAGCCGGCCGGCAATTCGAGCGTGTGCATGCCACCGACATGCATCGGCGTCTCGGGGGTCTCCAGATGCAGAAAGCTCGCATCCATACCGCTCAGGTGGTTCATGGTCCGCTTCTCCTCCGAGACGTACTCGCATCTGCGCGACGCCGCGATCGCACGAATATAGCAGCCGCCATTGCGAAGGCAAGCGGGGATTGCCCTCGTGTCCCGTGGCTGACAATCAGGGCCGGCGGGACCACAATCGAGGCCACGTGCAGGCCGCGAGCGTTCGCCGATGACGCGTGACCTTTCGGAGAGATCATGAAAACGATGGTCGATCAACTGTCGCAGTACGCCGCCTATCATCGCGACGCGCGCAATCTCGTGACGCACCTGATCGGAATTCCGACGATCGTGGTCGCGGTCGTGACCTTGCTTTCGCGACCTGCCTTCGATGTCGCGGGCATCACGCTTTCGCCGGCGGTGTTGGTCGCTGTAGCCGCGATCGTCTATTACGTGATGCTCGATCTGCGCATCGGCCTTGCGATGCTGATCGCGATCGGGCTCGAGTCCTGAAACGAGGACAAGATCAGCGCGGCAGCACGAACGTCCGACGCGCGATCGCGGACTCCAGTCGCGCTCTGGAATAGACCTTGAGCACGCGCGCTTGTCGAACAGGTCCGGATGGCGAACGATCGCGCGGAGTCTGGCAGATCGCCACCGCCTAGGGCACTCGCCCTAACTTTCCCCACTTTCTAGTTTTCTCTCCCTAGCCTGGATCCGGATGATGCGGTCCATGGAGTCGTTGATGGCTCCGGCAGCGACAGGCGATACCGCAGGCGCTGCATGCAATCAAAATCGCAATCAACCCTTGATGGAGTAGAAACCATGTCCAGCCCCACACTCAATTCAGTAGCCGTCGATGTCGTCGGTCAGTACGGTCTCGTCGGCAAGAACCTTCTCGCCGCTTATCGTATCGGTGCCATGCGCGTGGCCTCGCAGATCAACGACCGCTACAACGCTGTCGTCAAGTCGCCGTCGCTGCCGCTGGCCGACAGCTCGATCCGCAATAGCCTCGTGACCGCGCAACAGCAGTTCACCGGCTTCGTCGTCAACGGCGTGGTCCGTGCGACCGAGCAGGTCGATGCGGCGATCGATCGCATCACCGACGGCACGACCCAGGGCATCAAGCGTCTCGGAGAAGTCGGCCAGCGCCTGGAATCCGTGGTCGGCACGCCGGTCGTCGAGACGATGACCAAGCTGAACATGCCTGCCGCGCAAATCTCGCTGAAGATCGCCGGCCGTATCGCCGAAGGTTCGAAGCGTCTGGCGGACCGCGTTGCAGGTGTCGAGGAAGCCATTGCGGCCGAAGCAGCAGTCGTCGCTGACGAAGTGGAAGAAGCCAAGCCCCGCGCCAAGCGCGCGTCGGCCAAGGCGTAATCGAGCTCGCCAGAGCTTCAACGCGCGAACTTCACGCGAACGGTCGTCGCTACGTCAGCGGCGACTTCTCAAGTGATACGCTCCGCAACGATGCGAGGCCGGGTCGCAGTCCGCGACTCGGCCTCGTGTTCATTGAGCGTCGCCAGCAGGAGAGCGTCATGAGCAAGCCCCCCGCCAAAAAGTCCGCGACCGCGCGCAAGTCTGCGGGCTCCTCGCCCAAAGCGCGCAAGACTGCATCGAAGCCGGATTCAGCGAGCCCCGCGACGGCCGAGAAGGTGGTTGCCACTCCCGAAGCGCCGCGCGCCTCCAAGAACATCCTCACGGCAGGCATCAAGGCACTCGCGAACGCGCACGGTGAAGCGGTCGCGCGTCAGAGCCGCGTCTTCGAATCGTTGCTCGGACTGGGCCAGAAGCGTGACCCCAACGTAGGGGATGCGAATGCAGCCTCGACCGGCAAGCCCTTGTTGGCGCCGGCGCTCGACCCGTTCGGATTCAAGAAGTTCGAGGACGTGTTCGATCAACGCGTCGCGCGCACGCTCGAGCGACTGGGCCTGCCTTCGGCACAAGCCGTCGCCGATCTGACGGCCGAGGTCGAGCGCTTGCGCGGAGAAGTCGCGCGCCTGCGATCGTCCGGCGGAAAGCGCTGAAGCGTTGCGCGCTTTCGGACTGCATGGAACGTCCGGTATGCGTTTCTCACGCCGCGGAGCCTGACGCATGGCCGGCTCGACGAGCAGCACGCGCGATCGCATCCTCGAGGTCTGCCTCGAACTGTTCAATCGCGACGGGGTGGCCGCGGTATCGACGCATCGCATCGCCACCGAGGTCGATATCAGCCCGGGCAACCTGCACTATCACTTCAAGACCAAGCAACTGATGGTCGCGTGGTTGTTCCGTCGCTTCGAAGCGCGCATCGCGCCTTGCCTCGAAGCTGCCGCCAGTGCGACCGCGATCGACGACGTGTGGCTGACCCTGCACATGACGTTCGAAGCGATCGATGCGTATCGCTTCGTGTATCGCGACATCGCCTACCTGCTCAACGAGTATCCCGACCTGGAAGAGGCGGCGCAGGCGCTGGTCGCTGCCAATCTGATCGCTGCGCGGCAGATGTGCCTGGGTCTTGCGCAGACCGGCGTGCTGCAGGCGTCGCTCGAGGATGTGGAGATGCTGGCGCTGCAAATGGTATTTACGACTACATGCTGGTTCTCCTTTACCCGACTAACGCCGCGCGTTGCGCGCGGCGACAATGCCGAACCGGGCTTCGCGGCCTACTACACTCTGACCCTGCTCGCCCCTTATGTCGTGGGCGACGCGCGCGATTATCTGAACTATTTACGAGGAAAGTATCTCCGATGAAGGACGAACCTTTGGTCGCTTCGGAAGCCTTCCTTTCAAAGAGAGAGTTAACCTGATGAACACCATGACCCGCGATTCGATATTCAACAAGCGCCCTGCGCCGCCCTCGCGAATGCTGCAGTTGCTCGAAGGCCGCGCCGTTTTCGAGTTCGGAGCCACGTTGTCGATGTGGCCTTTGTTGCAGCTCGCGCCCAAGGGTGACGGCCAACCGGTACTGGTGTTCCCGGGCCTGATCGCCAGCGACCTGTCCACGCGCGTGCTGCGCCGCTATCTGCGCGATCGCGGCTACCGGGTGCATGGCTGGGGCCTGGGACGCAATCTCGGTTTGAAGGCCGGCATCGAAGACGCCATGTTCGAACGCCTCGATGCGCTCTACACCCGCGATGGACGCAAGGTCAGCCTGGTGGGATGGAGCCTGGGCGGCCTGTATGCGCGCGTGCTCGCCAAGCACAGGCCCGACAAGGTCCGCAGCGTGATCACGCTCGGCAGCCCGATCACGGGCCACCCGCGCTCGACCAATGCATGGCGCATCTACGAGTGGGCCAGCGGCGAACGATCCGACGATCCGGTCGCGCATGAGCGCGTGCGTGGAATGCTGACCGTGCCTGCGACCTCGATCTACAGTCGCACCGACGGCGTCGTCGCGTGGAAGGCCAGTCTCGACGTAGAGTCGGCCACATCGGAAAACATCGAAGTCATGGCAAGCCACCTTGGGCTGGGCGTGCATCCCGCGGTGCTCTATGCGCTGGCCGATCGGCTGGCCCAACCCGAAGGTGCATGGAAGCCGTTCGATCGCAGCGGCCTGCGCGCATTCGCGTATCCGAATCCGGCGAGATCGTGAATGCGGTATTGATTCGATAGCGATCCGGATCGCGCAAACGAAAGGCGGCAGTGATGCCCCTTTTTTTCGGAAGTATGTACTTGACAAACCCATGTATTTGACCGATACTAAGGTCATACAAGGGAGCTTGTCATGGCCGAAGCGATACTAAATCAACCGCAATTCCAAGACGCTGAAAAGGCGCGCGAGTACCTTGAGGCGCTTCGTTGGCCGCATGGCGCTACTTGCCCGCATTGCGGCGCTGTAGGCGGACACTACAGGCTAGAAGGCAAGGCGACTCGCCCCGGCGTGCACAAGTGCGCCGATTGCCGCGAGCAGTTCACGGTCACGGTTGGCACCCTGTTTGAAGATAGCAAGGTTGGCTTGCACAAGTGGCTGCAAGCAGCCTACTTGATGTCTGCCAGCAAGAAAGGCGTAAGCAGCAAGCAGCTTGAGCGCATGCTTGGTGTGAGCTACAAAACGGCGTGGTTCATGTCGCACCGCATCCGTGAGGCGATGGACGGGGACGGTGGTGGATTGCTAGGCGGCAACGGCGGTGCGGTCGAGGTGGACGAAACCTATTGGGGCAACGTCGGCAAGCAACGCAGCGGCGCGCGCGGCTATGCGCACAAGATGAAGGTTGTATCGTTGGTCGAACGCGACGGCAAAAAGCGTTCGTTCCATGTCGCCAATGTGACGGCGGCGACTGTTAGGCCGATCCTTAAAGCGCAGATTTCTGAAAAGGCGCGGCTGATGACTGATGAGGCGGGCGTCTACATGAAGGTCGGCAAAGAGTTCGCCGAGCACGGAATCGTGACCCATAGCGATGGGGAATACGCGCGTGGCGACATTACGACTAACACCGTAGAGTCCAGCTTCGCAATTCTCAAGCGCGGCCTGTATGGCACGTTTCACCATGTCAGCGAAAAGCATCTTCAACGCTATGCAAATGAATTCGACTTCCGTTGGAACACTCGCGCCAAGCTTGGATATTCGGACATGCAACGTGCGGACGCTGCGCTCAAAGCTATCGGCGGCAAGCGCCTTACTTATCGGCGGAATTACGTCTAAGAAGGACCGGAAGTGAGATCCAACCATCAGTCCGCCGAGTCGCACGAAGCCTTTCTAGGAAGGCGTCTGAGACTTCCGCTGTATCAGGTGAAGGATGCCGCAAGGCTTGCCGGAATCACCACCCAGACCGTTTTGAATTGGGAGAAGTCCGCCGAGGGTGCAGCGATTTCAAGTCGCACAAGAGGCGTGTCTCTTTCGTATCTTCAGCTGGTAGAACTTCGTTTTGTCGCTGTCATGCGGAATGCTGGTATGAAACTTGAAATGATCCGCAGGGCACGCGAATATATGAAAGCAAGGTTTGGCGATTTTCCATTCGCCACAAGGAAATTTGAGAGCGATGGAGTCACCGTATATATCTCTGCTGAGGACATTATTGGGTCTGCCGGAAAAGAGAAACTAATTGATGTTGGTGAAAATGGGCAGTTAGCATGGAAAAATATAGTCGAAGGGCTATTCCTTGAATTTGAGTACGATGCTGACCGTGCTGTGCGTTGGCATCCATATCAAAGAAATCAAGACATCATCGTTGACCCTAATATAGCGTTCGGAGCGCCTTCTATTCATGGTGTGCCGACGTGGGCTCTTCGTGGCAGATTCAACGCGGGCGAACTCATACCATCGATTGCGCAGGATTTTGTTCTCGCGGCACAAGAAGTAGTCGATGCCCTCAGTTTCGAGGGCGTTGTAGCTCCTAATTGGACTCTTCACTAGTCATATATTTTGACCGCTGTATAGGGGTTTCGATTCCCGAGTCTTTGCGCTTGCTTGATCTTAATAACGTCTACCATCATCATCTCGACAGAGTGAAGATAGGGTGGGCAGTCTCAGAGGGGCAGACCAAGCTCTTTCATCGGGACGCCACTGATCCGGAATGGTTAGAGGTCGTCGGCGGGCTCGGATGGGTCGTTATCAGTCAAGACTACAGATTGCATCTGGAGCCAGCGTCGCTGGAAATGATCGAGCACTATAAGATTCCCGTTTTTTATCTTTGGGGCGCGAGCGCGAATAAGTGGGAATTGATGCGATGTTTTGTAAGGGCATACGAAAAGATTATTGCCTTTGCGAGACTTGCGCCACGGCCATTTGTTGTTCGCATTAATAAGTCTGGTCGCTTATATGAAAAACGAGTATGGGATGACAAGAAAGCAAACCTCCGGAATCTCCGAGTCACGGCGCCCAAGAGCAAAAGAAAACGTAAAGCAGGTAGCTCTGCCGAAACAGGTCGAGGAACCGCAAGCGGGGATTCAACTTGATGATCTACTGAGACGAATGCTTTCGACTCTTCCTAAACCACATCCGAAGCAAGACAAAAAGAAAACCGGCTAATGAGCCGGTTTTTTAATGAGGGAACATGAAACCAGTCGATGTTGTGGTTCGAATTTTCGCGTTCCCTTTGATGGGCGTCCTGATTGGCTCGATTTGTCAATCGAGCGTAATAGTTAACCTTACGTTCTCCGCAGACGAGAATGCAACCACGAGAGACTGTCTGAGGAAAGTGTTCCAGCTACTAAAGACTCCACGCGAAAAACTACAGTCGTTTGTTCGTTACTGTAAAACCGATTGACCCGTTCGGCGATCTGTTTGCTCGGGATGTCGCAATAGAATGCGACGGTGAGTGAGTCCTTGGAAAAGGACAAAACACGCATGTCACCGCCCGACAACGAAGCAATTTCCTCCTTCATGGCCTTGATCTCGGCTGCCATGCTCGCAATTGGAACGCCCGACATCATCATCGCGTAAACGTTGGACACTTGCCGATCTCCTTTGCGGGAATATTAGGAGCGCGACATGGGTTTGTCAAGTACATACTTCCGCTTTTTTTTGCCGGACACTCCCTCGATGGCGCGTCGATCGCGCATCAATAACGGCGCCAGTGCGGTCCGTAATACGGCTGCGCGTAGTACGGCCCCGTATTGATTCGTGCGCCCACATAGACCGGTGGGCCGATCGGAACGATCGCGCAGCCAGCAAGGGTGGCGAGCAACAGAGCGAGCGAAAGAGCGAGTGCAGACGATTTCATGATGACCTCCGCGTTGATGAATGATTGAACGCGGAATGTCGATCAAAGTGCACCCGGCTTTGTTACCGGAGATTTCGCGTGGATCGGGGCTTGCGCCGAGGGCGTGAATGAATACGCCGCGCGCCGATGCGCGACGCTCACATCGCTTACCTGCGGTTACATTGAACCGGCGGGCGGTGGTTGCCGAGAGCCGAGCAGACGTGCGCCGTCAGTGCAGATGCGGCGTATCGCCGTCGTCCTCGTGATCGTGATCGTGATGATGATCGTGCGCGCCGTGTGCGTGGCCGTGCGCGATCTCCTCATCGGTCGCCGCACGCACATCAAGCACCTCGAACGAGATGCGCAGAGCGATGCCTGCCAGAGGATGGTTGGCGTCGAGCACGACGGTATCCTCGGTGAGATCGGTGACCGTCAGGATCTCGGGGTCTTCCTCTTCGTCTTCGGGTACGCCTTCGAAGCGCATGCCGACTTCGATCGGCTCTGGAAACTTCGCGCGCTGCTCGACGCGCACCTGATCGGCGTCGTATTCGCCGAACGCATCCTGAGGCTCGAGCGCCATGGCGGTCTTGTAGCCCGGCTCCTGGCCTTCCAGAGTTTCTTCGACGCGCGGAAAAATGCCGTCGTATCCGCCGTGCAGATACTCGACCGGTTCATCGGTTTCTTCGATGAACTCGCCCTGCGCGTCGGTCAGTTTGTATTTCAGGGTGACGACGCTGTTCTTGCTGATCTTCATGGGAATGAGCGCGGTCGCCGTGGTCGCTGAAGGAGCGAACGATTATACGCAGGGCGCAAACACCGATCCCGGGTCGCCGCCTGCTCGACGAGCTCGTTCACGGCTAACATCGCCCACCATGCCGAATCAATCCACCCGTGATCGTCGCCTGCTCGGCGGACTTGCTCCCGGCGAGTTCCTCGCCCGCCATTGGCAACGCAAGCCGCTCCTGATTCGCGGCGCATTCCCATGCGTTCCCGTGCTGCCCGATCGCGAGGCCCTGTTCGCGCTGGCCGCGCGCGACGACGTCGAATCGCGATTGATCACGGCGTTCGGGGGGCAATGGACAATGACGCAGGGTCCGATCGAGCGCTTGCCGAAACAAAAACGCGACTGGACGCTGCTGGTGCAGGGCGCGAACCTGTACGACGCGCGCGCGGACGCCTTGATGCGCCGATTCGATTTCGTCTCGGCGATCCGGCTCGACGACCTGATGATCAGCTACGCGGCCGATGGTGGCGGCGTCGGGCCGCACTTCGATTCCTACGATGTGTTTCTGTTGCAGGTCGAAGGTGCGCGGCGCTGGCGATGGGGCTCGCAGCGCGACCTCACTCTGGTCGACGGCGCGCCGCTCAAATTGCTCAGGCACTTCGCGCCCACCGATGAAGCGGTACTCGAACCTGGCGACATGCTTTACCTGCCCCCGCATTGCGCTCACGAAGGCACCGCGATCGGGCCATGCACGACCGCGTCGATCGGCTTTCGCGCGCCATCGTGGAACGAATTGGCGCAGGAATTCCTGTTCGCGATGGCCGAGCGCGAATGGCCGGATGGCCGCTACGCAGACAAGGGCCGCGAGGCAACCGACGCGCCGGCAGCGATCGAACGCGGTTTCGTCGATGCCGTCAGCGAGCGGCTCGCACGGATACGCTGGACACGCGACGACGTCGAGCGATTCATCGGCGGTTATTTCAGCGAACCCAAGGCCCACGTCTTCTTCGAATCGCCACCGCCGCTGTCGCAGCGACAGTTCGTTGCAAGGGCCTGCGCGCGCGGCCTCGCGCTCGACATCAAGACCGCCTTGCTGTATCGCGGCCTCGCCGGTTTCATCTGCGGCGAATCGTTCACGATACCGCGCGCGAAACGGAAAGCCTTCGCACAGCTCGCGAACCGGCGCCTGCTCGACGCAGCGAGCGTCGGCGCCGCGGCGGGCGATGACGCGTCGCTTGCGATATTGCACGCGTGGTGGAGTAATGGGTGGATACACATCGCTTGAGGAGAACGCAATGAGCACGCAAATGAGCGCTCCCGATGAACCGATGCTGCATCGAGCATTCGACACGCGCGCCGAATTCGGCGAGCAGTTGCAGGCCGCGCTCCTGCGGGCGCAGAGCGAGGTGTGGATGGCTGACCGCGACTTCGTTCAATGGCCGATCGGGCGGCCCGAGTTCGCCTCGGGGCTTCAGGGCTTCCTGCGGCAGAGCACCGCCAACCACCTGCGCATCCTCACGCTCGACGCCGAGCACATCGCGCAGAGCGCACCGCGCCTGTTGGCGGTGTTGCGCACCCACGCGCGCAATGCCGAGTGCCGCATCGTTCCGTCACACGCGGCGCTGCGGTTCGGCGAGGCGTGCGCCATGCTGATCGTCGATCGCAGCTTGCTGGTCCGGCGCTTTCACCACGACCATGCGCGCGGCGCCACCGAACTCGATCCGGCTGCCGCCCGACCCTGGCTCGATCAATTCGAAATACTGTGGGAAGAATCGTCGCCGGCACTGTCATCGACGACGCTGGGACTGGGGTGAGCTCCTCCCCGTCGCCCCGCAATTTTTCACAAATAAGGAAACTCCGTACAAACCCGCGCGTCTGAGCCTACGATTTCCTGTGGTGCACTATAATCGCCGATTGTGTGAATAGAAGTCTTTCACGCATCATGCCTCGTGCGGTGAAGCCATGTTGATGGGCCGTGCAGGTGGGGCGGCAAATGCTGTTTCGCCGCAGTTTCGTTTTTTCGGTTTGTTGAATGGCACCGCGTCCCCTGGCGCGCCAATTTTCCTAGGAAGGAATTATGAAAAAGACCCTACTCGTCGCTTCACTGCTGGCCTTGTCGATCACAGGCGCCTGCACCAAGAAGGAAGAATCCACGTCGACCACCACGACGGCTGTTCCAGTTCCGGCACCTGCTCCGTCGTCAACGACCATCGTGACGCCGGCTCCGGCACCCGCTTCGACTGATTCGAGCAGCACTACCAGCTCGACGACCACGTCGACCGCGCCCGCACCGGCCGACAGTTCGAGCAGCACCACGACCACGAAGACCGAAGAAGTCAAGAAGTAAGTTGACAGGTATCGTGCTCGACAAGAAAGCCGGCTCACGCCGGCTTTTTTGTTGCGTCACTGCTTGAGTCACGCGCCGACCTCAGTCGTCCAGATCGATCCATCCCAGGCCGAGATCCTGATCGGCCACATCGATGCGCGACTCTGACCACCCCGTGGCCTCCGCCAGCGTTGCGCGCGCGAGATCGACGGTATTGTTGCTGCGGGAAAGATGCGCGGCCACGAGGCGCGAGAGGCGCGATCGATCGAGCCGCGACACGATCTCGGCCGCACATGCGTTCGACAGGTGTCCGTAATCGCCGCCGATGCGGCGCTTGAGCGGATACGGATAATCGGACGCTTCGAGCATCGCCGCATCGTGATTGCACTCCATCACCAGCGCATCGCATCCGGCGAGACTGTCGATGATGTGCGAGGTCGAGCGGCCCGTGTCGGTGAGGATGCCGAGCCGATGCACTCCATCGTCGAACACGAATTGCGTCGGCTCGCGCGCATCGTGCGGCACCGGGAACGGCCGCACGCCGATCGCGCCGACCGTGAACGCCTGGTGACTCGAACAGACGTTGACGCAGACACTGTCGAAGCGCTCGGTCATCACCGATTGCAGCGTGCCGTGCGAAGCCCAGACCGCGATGCCATATCGGCGTGCGAGCGCGAACACGCCGCCGATGTGATCGCCGTGTTCGTGCGTGACGAGGATCGCGTCGAGACTCGCGGGCGCTATGCCCAGCCGCATCAGGCGCGCCTCGGCCTGACGCACGCCGAATCCGCAATCGACCATGACCCGCCAGGGAGACGTGCGGCCCTCGGTCGTATCTGCGGAGGCGTCCGCGGATGCCTCCGCGGACGCCTCTACAACGAGGCTGTTGCCTTCGCTGCCGCTACCCAGTGATGCGAAGCGCACCGATCCGCCCCGCCCGGCTCCGTTACTTGAGCTGCTCGTTGAGCAACGTCAGGATGCGGCTGCCCAGGTCGTTCGTCACAGGCTTGGCGTCCTTGTCCAGCACTGAGACGCGCGTGATGGCGGTGCCCTGGCTGCGCACCGCGATGCGGTATTGCGCAGCCTGCTTGAGGCGTTCTTCGGACGACGTGAAGATGCGCGACAACAGGCCCGGCTTGTCCTTCGCATCGGCGTCGGGATCGACATAGCGCACGAAATACACGCCGGTGTTGCGATCCCTGTCCTCGACCGTGAAGCCGACGCGATCGAGCGCCAGTCCGACACGACGCCATGCGCGATCGAACGGCTCTTCAATCTCGACATATCCCGGCGCGCCGGTTGCCGCCGCGACCAGTTTCGATCGCGCGGATTGGTTCGCGGCCGCGTTCGGCGTGACGTATCCAGCAGCGATTACCGCCTTCGCCTGCTCCTTGTCGGCGCCCAGGCGCACCAGCAGACGCCGAAGGAATTCGGCTTCGAGTTCGGGATCGGATGCGCGCGGCTCCCAGATGGTGTTGTCCTTCTGCACGCCGACCAGCGTTTCCTTCGCGCCGCGATGACTGATGTAGATCTCGCTGCTGCCGTCGGCGCCGCGCTCGATGCGAGTGCGGAACTTGTCGCGCTCGCCGGTCGAGTAGAGGCCGTCGAAGATCTTGCCGATGCTGTTGCGGATGAAGTCCTGCGGAATCTTGGCGCGGTTCTCGGCCCAATCGGTTTCCATGATGCCGGTGTCCTGCGACTCGGTCTTGATGAGGAAGCCGTTCTCCTGCCAGAACTCCTTGACGACCGGCCACAGCTGCTCGGGCTTGGTGTTGATCACCAGCCAGCGCTGGCCGCCGGCGCGCTCGAGATGCGCGTCCTTGACGGTGGGCAGAACCTCGCTGCCTTGCACGGGCGCACCGCTCGCGCGCTGCTGGTTGTAGGCCGACAGCGTCGCGCTGTTGCGATCGGCCGGAATGTCGTAGCGATCGTCGCGCGGCAACGACGACAGGTCGGGCGGGACTTCGAGTGTCTTGACCTTGACTGTCGCCTGGGTCTTGTAGTCGAGCTTGTCGCCTTCGAGCGCGTTGCTGATGGTCGAGCACGCGCTGAGCGTGAAGACGGTCAGCGCGATCAGCGATGCGATGATCGGAGTAACGATTCGTGAGTTCATGAGGTCCAGTGAAAAATCAAGCGGCGCAAGCATGCTTGTCGCGACCGCAATTCGCGCAGGCCGTACCACGCGCATAAACGTTCGTGCAACTCGGCGATTGTGCAACTCAGGCAGCCAGGCGATCGATGACGCCCGACTGCACCAGCGCACTGCGCACGACGTCGTGAAGCGCCGATGAAAGCGGCACCAGGGGAAGACGAAGACCGGCTTCGATCAACCCCATGTGATGCATGGCCCACTTGGTGGGAATGGGATTCGGTTCGATGCCCTGCACGCGATGCAGCGGCAAGGTCTTGAGATGCCAGTCGCGCGCCGTCTTCGCGTCACCCGCAACCGCAGCCTTGCACAGCGCATGCAGCGCGCGCGGGGCGATGTTGGCACTGACCGAGATGCTGCCCTTGCCGCCCATCAGCATCAACGCGACCGCGCTCGCGTCGTCGCCGCTGTAGACCGCGAAGTCTTCGCGCAGCGCTGCGATCAGCGCGATGCCGCGACCGATGTCGCCGGTTGCGTCCTTGATGCCGACGATGCCCGGCACCGACGACAACCGGACCACAGTATCGTTGGCGAGATCGGCGACGGTGCGGCCGGGGACGTTGTAGAGGATGACCGGGATGTCCGAGCCTTCGGCGATCGCCTTGAAGTGCTGGTACATGCCTTCCTGTGTGGGCTTGTTGTAGTACGGCACGACCGACAGCACCGCATCCGCGCCGACCCCTTTCGCGAATCGCGTCAGCTCGATCGCTTCGGCCGTGGAGTTGCCCCCCGCCCCGGCGATGATGGGAATGCGCCCGGCCGATTGCTCGACCGCGACGCGGATCAGTTCGCAATGTTCATCGACCGAAACGGTCGGCGACTCGCCGGTGGTGCCGACCGCCACGATCGCGTCGGTGCCTTCGGCGATGTGCCAGTCGATCAAGCGGCGATAAGCCGCGAGATCCAGACTTCCGTCCGGATGCATCGGTGTGACGAGGGCAACGAGGCTGCCTTGGATCATGGAATCTAGGATGTGAAAACGCGGGTTCGACGGCGGCGCGCAGATGAATGTGAGGACGCGCGCAGTGGGCAGACTGCCCGAAATGGTGTGCGATTTTAACGGATTTGGAAACCGCGCGAGAGGCCGTGATTACCGGTGCTGGTTACAAGGCGTGGCGCTCTTGTGGATCGGCGTCGCGAATCGCGCAGATTCGCTGGATCGATGCGGGTTTCGGATGCGCAACGAGGCCGTCTTCGTAAGCCACGACATTCAACCCGCGGCAGCGCTCGAGCAACTCGCCGCGCTCGAGAAGAAAGTCCGGATTGCCGGGCTTTCCGAAGCGCGCGTTGCCGACCGCGAAGGTCTCGCAGATCAGCACGCCCGACGCGTCGAGCGCATCGAGCAGCAATGGAAACAAGGGGCGATGCAGATAGTTCGTGACGATCACGCCGGCATAACGGCGACCGTGCAGCGGCCATGCTTCACGCGGGTCTTCGAACGCTTCGAGATCGCAGACGATGCGCTCGCTCGCACCCGAGATGGCAAGCGCCGCTTCATCGCGATCGATGCCGGTGACGAGATGCCCGCGAGCTTCGAACCAGCGCGCATGACGGCCGCGGCCGCAAGCCACGTCGAGGATCGCGCCGCCGGTTGCGATCAAGAGTGCGAAGCGCACGACCCACGGCG
>JBBQCA010000055.1:0-15447 GCA_038318315.1 Burkholderiales bacterium
CCGCCTGCGCAGCGACTTCGATTGCACGCTGCCGCGTTTCGATCTGGTCGCCCAGCTCGACCGCCATCCCGACGGCCTGAAGATGGGCGAACTGTCGCGGCGCCTGATGGTGACCGGAGGCAACATCACCGGAATCACCGACCAGCTCGAAGCCGACGGCTGGGTCGAGCGCGCCGGCGTCGATAACGACCGTCGCGCGTGGCGCGTCAAGCTCACGCCGCGCGGCAAGAAGGCCTTTCGTCAGATGGCCAGCGTTCATGAGCAGTGGATCGTCGAACTCTTCGATCAGTGGACGGAGCGCGAGCTGGAGCACTTCTTCAAGCTGCTCGGCAAGCTGAAGAAAACCATACGCGCATCGGATCCAGACACCAAGGGGCACGAAATCAAGGAGCGCGAATGAGCGCGATGAGTCATCACGCACGGCCCGCGGCCGCGCAACGCACGACGCACTTCCGATGGGACGTTGTCGGCGATGGTCGCATCGCAACCATCACGCTCGATCGGCCCGAGCGAAAGAATCCGCTGACCTTCGATTCGTATGCGGAATTGCGCGACCTGTTTCGTGACCTGGTCTATGCGCCCGATGTGAAATGCGTGATCGTGCGCGGCGCCGGAGACAACTTCTGCTCGGGCGGCGACGTGCATGAAATCATCGGTCCCCTCACGCAAATGACGATGCCCGAACTGCTCGCGTTCACGCGCATGACCGGCGACCTCGTCCTTGCGATGCGCCGCTGTCCGCAGCCGGTGATCGCGGCGATCGATGGCATCTGTGCCGGCGCGGGGGCGATGATTGCGCTGGCCTCGGACTTTCGGATCGGCACACCACGGGCACGTACCGCCTTCCTCTTCACGCGCGTCGGTCTCGCGGGGTGCGACATGGGCGCCTGCACGCTGCTGCCGCGCCTGATCGGCCAGGGACGCGCGTCCGAGCTCCTCTACACCGGCCGCGCCATGAGTGCGGACGAAGGCGTGGCATGGGGCTTCTTCAACAAGCTCGCCGCGCCGGAATCGCTGCACGACGAGGCACTGCGGATGGCGTCCGAACTTGTCGCAGGTCCCACCTTCGCACACGGAATCACCAAGACGATGCTGCATCAGGAATGGAACATGAGCATCGAACAGGCGATCGAAGCCGAAGCGCAAGCGCAGGCGCTGTGCATGCAGACCGCCGATTTTCGACGCGCCTTCGACGCATTCGCAGCCAGGCAAAAGCCGCAGTTCGAAGGCGATTGATTCGTGACCGAATCGACAACCGCACCCTTGCCATCCACCCAACGCCCGACAAAACGATGAGCCCTGTTCAAACTTCCTGGATAGACGTGACCGCAGCCGACGGCCAGCGCTTCGGCGCCTATCTCGCACGCCCGCCGCGGACACCGAACCCAGCGCCCGCGCCCGGCATCGTCGTGTTGCAGGAGATCTGGGGCGTCAATGCGCACATCCGCGCAGTGGCCGAGCAATACGCGAGCGACGGCTTTGTCGCGCTCGCTCCCGACGTGTTCTGGCGCATGCAACCGCGCCTGGACCTCGACTACACCGAGGCCGACAATGTCAGGGCATTCGCATACAGGAAGCAACTCGATCTCGATCTCGCCGACCAGGACATCGCGGCCACGGTCGCGATGTTGCGAACGCTGCAAGGCGTGAACCGAAACATCGCGGCAATCGGCTATTGCCTGGGCGGCATGCTCGCCTATCGCGCCGCCGCCGGGGCCGGGATCGATTGCGCGGTCTGCTACTACGGCGGGGGGATACAGCAGCAACTCGAACTCGCAGCGGGCATCGACGTTCCCATCGCCTTCCATTTCGGCGGGAACGACAAGCACATCACCGCCGATGCCGTCGATGGGGTCAGAAAAGCCTTCGCGGGACGCGAAGACGTTCGCATCGACACCTATGCCGGGGCCGATCATGGCTTCAACTGCTGGGACCGCGCCAGCTATCACCAGAACGCGGCGGCGCTCGCGCACGGTCGCTCGCTCGCGTTCCTCGCAACGCATCTCGGCTGATCGACGGGACTCGCATGACGATTCGCATGCAGCAGCGAGCCCATCTCGATTGGCCGTTCTTCGACGATGCGCATCGTCGCCTCGCCGAAACCCTCGGTGCGTGGGCCGAGGAAAATATCGAGCACGCACCCGCCGCTGAAACGCGCGACGCCAACGACCTCCGTTGCCGCGCGCTGGCCGATGCGCTGGGTCTCTCCGGCTGGGCGCGCTACGCGGTGCCCGCCGCATACGGCGGCGCGATGGAAGAACTCGACTCGCGCGCGCTGTGCATCGTGCGCGAGACGTTGGCCTATCACGACGGCCTCGCGGACTTCGCGTTCGCGATGCAGGGCCTGGGGTCGGGCGCAATCACGTTGGCCGGTAGCGACGCGTTGAAGCGTACCTATCTGCCGCGCGTCGCGACCGGTCAGGCGATCGCGGCCTTTGCGCTTTCGGAGCCCGATGCGGGCTCCGACGTGGCCGCGATGCAGACGCGCGCGCGGGTGGACGCGGACGCAAATGCTAACGACGCGGACTACATCATCGACGGCAGCAAGACCTGGATCTCGAACGGCGGCATCGCCGACTTCTACACGGTGTTCGCACGCACGACCGACGAACCCGGCGCGCGCGGCATCAGCGCTTTCGTCGTCGATGCCGATACGCCGGGACTGACGATCTCCGAACGCATCGATGTGATCGCGCCGCATCCGCTGGCCACGCTGCGTTTCGACGCGTGCCGCGTTCCCGCGTCGCATCTCCTGGGCGAAGTCGGCCAGGGATTCAAGATCGCGATGCAGACACTCGACATCTTTCGCGCATCGGTCGCGGCTGCGGCACTCGGCTTCGCCCGGCGCGCACTCGACGAAGCCGTCGCACACGCACGCAATCGCAGGATGTTCGGCCACACGCTCGCCGATTTTCAACTGACGCAGGCCGCGCTCGCCGACATGGCGACCGACATCGATGGTGCCGCGCTCCTCACCTACCGCGCGGCGTGGCTGCGCGACGTCAAGCGCACACGCGCCACGCGCGAAGCCGCGATGGCCAAGCTGACCGCGACCGAGAACGCCCAGCGCGTGATCGACCGCGCGGTGCAGATGTTCGGCGGCGCGGGGGTCGCGAAGGGAAACATCGTCGAGTCGCTGTATCGCGAAATCCGAGCGCTGCGCATCTACGAAGGCGCGAGCGAGGTGCAGCGACTCATCATCGGCCGCGAGCTGTTGCGCGAGGCGCAGGCATCGCCGCCCGCGTGAGCCCGCACATCGACGCGCACTCGATCTTCGGGGGACCGACATGAACGGCATCGACATGGAAACCCCGTACGCTTGTACCGCCCACCTCGACACCTTCGCCGCCGACCATCTGCCGCCGCGCGACCAGTGGCCCGACTTCCGCTTCGAGTTGCCCGAGCTCCAGTATCCCGAGCGCATCAACTGCGGCGAGCTGCTGCTCGACGCGCAGGTCGAGCGGGGCCATGCCAAACGCCGCGCGATCGGAGCCATGGTGGGAGGCAGGCCCGTGTTCGCGACCTACGAGCAATTGCTCGCACAGGCCAATCGCATCGCCAACGTGCTCGTCAACGACCTGCAACTGGTCCCGGGCAATCGCGTGCTGCTGCGCGCGCCCAACAATCCGATGATGGCCGCGTGCTGGCTCGCGGTGATGAAGAGCGGCCTGATCGCCGTGCCGACCATGCCGCTCTTGCGCGCGAAGGAATTGAAGCAGATCGCCGTCAAGGCGCGCGTGGCCACCGCGCTCTGCGACGCTGCGCTTGCCGACGAGATCATGCAATGCCTCGATGCGTCGAGCGAACACTATGCATCCGGGCTGATGCGCGTCGTGCTGTTCAACGCCGGGGCATCGGCGCGTGTCGAGCGCGAGCCCACGCTCGAGACGCTCTGCGCGAAGCAGCCGGCCATCTTCGCCAACATCGACACCGCACGCGACGACGTGTGCCTGCTTGCGTTCACCTCGGGCACCACCGGCGAGCCCAAGGCGACGATGCATTTCCATCGCGACGTGATGGCGATGTGCGATACCTTCTGCCGCCGCGTCCTCGAGCCCACGTCCGACGACATCTTCATCGGCACGCCGCCGATCGCGTTCACGTTCGGGCTGGGCGGGCTGTTGTGTTTCCCGCTGTCGGCAGGCGCTTCCACCTTCCTGGTCGAACGCGCGACGCCGGACTCCCTGCTCGACACGATCGCCGCCACGAAGGCGACCATCGTCGTCACCGCGCCGACCTTCTATCGACAGATGGCGCTGCTGCTGCAAGCGGGCCTGCATCGCGGCAGCGCCGGGTCGCCGGTTCGATCGCTGGTGAAATCCCTGTCCGCGGGTGAAGCGCTGCCCGACGCCACGCGCCAGTTGTGGAAGAACGTGACCGGCATCGAGATGATCGACGGCATCGGCGGCACCGAAGTCATGCACATCTACATCTCGGCCGCGGGCGCGGACGTTAGACGCGGCGCCATCGGCAAAGTGGTGCCCGGTTACGAAGCGATCATCGTCGACGACGACATGAACCCGCTCGCGCCCGGCGGCGTCGGCAAGCTTGCATTGAAGGGGCCGACCGGATGCCGTTATCTCGCCGACCCGCGTCAGAAAAATTATGTGAGGGACGGCTGGAACCTGCCGGGCGACGCCTTCACGATGGACGACGATGGCTATTTCTTCTACCAGGCGCGCACCGACGACATGATCGTCTCGTCGGGCTACAACATCGCCGGTCCCGAAGTCGAGGCCGCGATGCTGCAGCACGACGCCGTTGCCGAATGCGGGGTCGTCGGCATCCCCGACGAAACGCGCGGCCAATTGATCAAGGCCTTCATCGTATTGAAGCCGGGTCGATCGCCGAGCCACGAACTGGCGATCGAATTGCAGACCTTCGTGAAGTCTTCGATCGCGCCTTACAAGTACCCGCGCCAGATCGAGTTCGTCGATGCCTTGCCGCGCACCGAAACCGGCAAGCTGCAACGATTTCGTTTGCGCACGACGGAAGAGACGTTGCGCTGACTGCTTTCACCTATTGCGGCATTCGCCTCATTCCGAAACGGCATTGACGTTTCTCAGAGCCCTCGGCAAGTAGATCGCCGGCATCACCAACGCCAGCACCGTCAGGCCCGCAGCCACGAGCCAGTAACCAGCGACCGCCGCACCTGCGGCGCCGGACCACAACAGGAACTGGAACGCCTCGACGAAGGCGAACAGGCCGCGCCCGCGATGCCGGCGCTGGAAGTCGCTGCGCTTGCCCGAGGTCGGCACGGCCGCGGCGAGGATCGCCGCGCTCACGCACGCGAGCACGCCGAACACCCACACGATGGTCGCGTCGGTCGCCGAGCGACGCATCGTGCCTATGGCGATCATCGTGACGATCGCGATCGGCGGCAACGTGGCCGCGATCAGCTTGGACCCGAGAATCAGCGCGCGCGACCTGGGGCTGCCGGCAAGCAGGTCGGCCGCGTCTTCGGCCGACACCGTCAACCACGCGAGCGAGGTCGCGAGCGTTGCCGCCAGGCCTACCACGCCCGCGGCTGCCGCGGGGCCGCTCCACGACATGCGTCCGCCGTCGCGCGTGAAAGCGAGGAACAGCAGCGGCAGCAGATAGAGCAGCTGCAGCAGAATCTGCGAGAGCAATTGCGGGGCGCGCAGGATCAGGCGCCACTCCTTGCGTACCAGCGTCACAAAGGGACTGCCCGAGAAGCCGCGCGCGATGCGCCGGTCGACCTTCGCTCGCACAGGCGCGGTCACGCGCGCATCGGCCTCGGGCATCTGTGCGATGTCGAAAAAACGCTTGCGCGTGACCCACAGCGCGACCACGAAGAGGCCGATGCTGCCGATCGCGAAGATCAGCCACGCCCAAGGATCGCCCGATGCGACATGGGACAGGAAGCGCGACAGCGACGCGATCGGACCGGCCTCCGTGTCGGACCGGATCGCGCCTGCGAACCACGCCGTCACGCGCAATCGAAGGTCGATCGGGAAAAAATTCTGCGCCTGCGACAACAGATAGAACGACGCGCCGACCAGCGCCGAAAAGATCTGCAGGCCGACGCGCGCGCGTCGTATGCCGATCAGGCGCACCAGCGCGCCGGTCAACAGCAGCGCGATCGCGGTCGTCAGCATCGCCATCAACAGCACCAGCGGATAGAGGCGCGCCATCCACCAGTGGCCGGTTGCGACACCCACATCGGCGATCGGAAAAATGAAGATCGCGAACATGGTCGTGACCGCGACGATCACCGTGATCGCGCGAATAGCCAAGATCAGCATCGGCGAGATCGGCGCGGCCAACAGCAGATCGAGGTCGCGTCGTTCGTGGAATGCCGACACGATGCGCGACATCGCGGCCGACAGCATCAGCGTGAACAGGAGCAGCATCACGACGACCGCGGCCAGGCGCTGCGGCAGGCTGTCGCTCCAGTGGCGCGGCAACACGAGCGTGAACAGGCCGAGCGCATGCAGAAAGACGGCCGCCGCGACGATGTTGAAAACGAAGCGCTTGTGGCCGATGCGTTTCCGCGGTGCCGCGTCTTTGCCTCCGCTGCCGCCGCGCGAGAAGGACCTGAAACCGCGAATCGTGAGGCGCCATTCGTGACGGACCAGGACCCACCACAACGGCGGCCGGTGCGCGGCGAGACGCGGTGGCAGCCTTGCGCTTGACGATGGATCGAGCGCGGCCGTGCTCACTCGAGAATGCCGCCGCCGCCGCCGCCGATGCCGGTGCTGGTGCCGGGCGCCGCGACCAGTTCGAGGAACACGTCTTCGAGCGTCGCCGCGCTGCCTCCCCCTGCATGCGCGCGCAGCTCGGTCAGCGTCCCCTCGGCGATCAATTGTCCCGCGCGGATCACGCCGATGCGCTCGGCCAGGCGTTCGGCCACGTCGAGGATGTGGGTCGTCAGGATCACCGATCCGCCCGCCTCGACATGCGCGTTCAGCAGGTTCTTCGCCAGTCGCGCCACCTCGGCATCGAGACCGGTCAACGGCTCGTCGAGAATCAACAGGCGCGGCGACCGGATCAATGCGCCTGCGAGCACCAGCTTCTGCCGCATGCCGCGCGAGAAGGTTTCGCAGCGCTGCATCGCATGCGGCATCAGACCCAGCAGTTCGAGCAAACGCGTCGCTTCGTTTCGGGCTTGTCCAGGCTCGATGTCCCACAGCGCCGCGATCAGTTCGAGATACTCGATCGGCGTGAGCTTGTCGTAGAGCATCGGCTCGTCGGGCACATAGGCCACCACGCGTTTCGCATCGCGCGGCGCTGCGCGCAGATCGATGCCGAAGATCTCGACCTTGCCCGCATCGGGCGCGAGCAAGCCCGCAATCATGCGCAAGGTGGTGGTCTTGCCGGCGCCGTTGGGCCCGAGCAGCGCATAGAACTCGCCTGCGGCCACGGCGATCGTGAGGCCATCGACCGCAGCACGGTCGGAGGCCGAGTAGCGCTTGGTGAGCCGATCGATGCGAAGAGCGGAAGTCATGGGCGGCGATTCTAACTGCGACTTCTCCCCGAACGACCCATCCCCGCCCCAACCCTCCCCTTGAAGGGGGAGGGTGAGAAGTGAATGCGAGGGAATGGAGCGCGATCCACGCCGTCAATCCCGCGCTTCATCGCGCCTCCGCTGGCGCGCGCTGCGCGACTTCCTTAAGCTTCGTGCATGGCTTCGCACACGCCCCCGCGCATACCCGCGCATTCGTCCCCGCATTCGCCGCAGCCCGCGGCGAACCCGGCCGCGTCCGCATCGACGCGCCCCCGTTCGCTTTTCACCGGCCTGTCGATCACCCGCGCCGGCTGGGTGACGATGATCGCGGTACTGGTCGCGGGGTCGATGGTCTGGTTCTTCGAGAACGAGTTCCTCGACCTCCTGGTCTCGACGCTGTGCGTGGGTTACACGACCATGATCCTGTTCACGATGGCCGGCAACCTCTCCATCGTGCAACGCGGACAGATCCCGCGCGAAGCCGCGCAGATCGTCGCAGTGATCGCGGGCTCGGCGCTGGGCACGGTGCTCACCGGCATCGTCAAGGGCCGCGGCATCGAGACCATGTTCACCGAACGCCTCGCGGGCTTTGTCGCCACCAGCGGCATGGGCATCGGCTTCGGCTGCGTGGTCGTCACCGTCTACTTCTATCGCGAGCAGAGCGCACGGGCACGTGCCGAGATGGCGCGCATCAGGGCCGAGATCGACGCGGCACACGCGCGCGAAGAAAAGCAGATGCTGTCCGCGCGGCTGCAGCTGTTGCAGGCGCAGGTCGAGCCGCATTTCCTCTTCAACCCGCTGGCGAACGTGCAGCATCTGATCGAGCCCGATGCCACGACCGCGTCGCAGATGCTGGGCAGCCTGATCCGCTACCTGCGCGCCGCGCTGCCGCGCATGCGCGAGCAGGCCAGCACGCTGGCCCGCGAGATCGAGATGGTGCGTGCCTATCTCGAGATCCAGCGCGTGCGCATGAGCGATCGACTGCGCTTCGATATCGACATACCGCATGCCTTGCTCTCCGAAGCGATGCCGCCGATGATGCTGATCTCGCTGGTCGAGAACGCGGTCAAGCACGGCATCGACCCATTGCCCGAAGGCGGACACATACGCGTGACTGCCACGAGCACACCGATCGGCATGCGCGTCTCGGTGATCGATACCGGAGCGGGCCTGTCCGAACACATGGGAATCGGCATCGGCCTGGGCAATATCCGCGAACGGCTCGCGACGCTCTACGGAAATGCCGCACGGCTGGACCTGACCGAGAACCCGCCACGCGGCGTCAGCGCGGCGATCGAGATACCCGCCGCCTGAATCGCCGACCGAGGAGAAGCGCAGCATGCCGACCGCAATCATTGCCGACGACGAGCCGCTGTTGCGTTCGCAGTTACGCGCGCGGCTGGCCACGCTCTGGCCGGAGTTGGCCATCGTCGACGAAGCGAGCAACGGTCTCGAGGCGCTGGCGGCCTTCGATCACGAGGCCGCGCAACCCCCGCCCGATCTGTGCTTTCTCGACATCCACATGCCGGGCATGTCGGGTCTGGAAGTTGCGCGGCGGATCAGGGAAGCGGCACGGGAAAGCGGGCGAGACGGCGCAAAAGACGGCGCAACCCGCGCTCCGCACCTGGTCTTCATCACCGCGTTCGATCAACATGCCGTCGAAGCCTTCGAACACGGCGCGATCGACTACGTGCTCAAGCCCTTCGACACCGATCGGCTCGCCGAAACCGTCGAGCGCCTCAAGGACAGGCTGGCCGGCGGCGCCCCGTCAATGCCGGCAGGCGATGACCATGCGTTGACGCTGCTCGCGGCCAAGCTCGCCAGCCTCGAACCGCCGCGGCGCGCGACACTGCAATGGATCAAGGCGAGCGTGGGCAGCACGGTGCGGCTGATTCCGGTCGAGGACGTGCAGTACTTCCATGCCGACGACAAGTACACGCGCGTGATCACGTCCGATGGCGAAGCGCTGATCCGAAAGCCGATCAAGGAACTCGTCGCCGAGCTCGATCCGTCACGCTTCTGGCAGGTTCATCGCGCCACCATCGTCAACACCCATGCGATCGCCGGCGTGGTGCGCGGACAAAAGGACAGCGCCGACCTCAAGCTCAAGGGCCGGCCCGAGACCTTGACGGTGAGTCGCGCCTATCTGCATCTGTTCAGGCAGATGTAGACCTGCGAAGCGCCTGGCGAGGGCCCCGCGCGCAGCGCGGGGATCGACACGCGTAGCAGGTCTGCGTCGGGGCAGGCTCGATGCCTGCTCCTACGCACGGTGCACGTGGGATTACGGCAACGCGAACGTTCCCACCGCCGATGCGACGATTGCCTCGGGGTCGACCTTGGCGCCGTTCTCGGATTTTGCATCGAGCGGCCGCGCGCGCATCGTCACGCGCACGAAGGCCATCGTGCGGCCGAGGCGTTCGACTCGCGCTTCCGCGATCACGTCCGCATTCGCGACCGCGCGCATGAAGGTCGTGTGCAGGTCGATCGTCGCCATAGCCCGGTAACCGCCCGAGGCCGACGCGATCGCGAACACCATCGCGGTGTCGGCCAGCGCCGACAGCGCCTGACCGCTGACGATGCCGCCCTGGCGACACAGGTCGTCGTGAAAGCGCATGCGCAGCACCGCGCTGCGTTCGGCAACAGCCTCGACGGTCAGATCGAGCGCACGCACCCATGCGGCGAAGTTGTCGGCAAGCACCCGGTTGGCGACATCGACGTTCCATGCATCCACTGCCATGTGCTTCTTCCTCGGTCGAGCCCGGTCTTTCGCTGGGCTAATATCGGTGCCAGTCCGTCAGGAGACACGTCATGCATGCGCACCGCATCGTCCATCGCTTCATCGGTTTCGTGATCGTCGCATGTGCGGGCGTCATGCCGTGGTTGGCGCACGCCGCTTCGTCATCGCCAGGCGACTCGTCGGGAACGTCAGAGAAACACAAGCATTCGAAAGCGAAAGCCAGGAACAACAACAGCGACAACTCGACGCAGCGCCGCGGCCTCGCCTCGTATTACTCGAAACACCTCGCCGGGAACAAGACCAGCAGCGGCGAGCGTTACGATCCCAATGCGTTGACGGCCGCGCATCGCAGCCTGCCGATGGGCACCAAGGTCAAGGTCGTCAATCCCAAGAACGACAGGAGCGTGGTCGTGACCGTCAACGACCGCGGGCCGTTACCGAAGAATCGCATGATCGATCTTTCGGGCGCGGCCGCGAAGGAGCTCGGCATGACCAAGGCAGGCGTGACCAAGGTCGACACCGAGGTCATCGGCAAGAGCGATCTTCCGAGCACGGGCGCGGCGAAAGCCGACACGAAAGCCGACGCGAAGCCCTAAAAGCGCCTACGCGCTCGTGCGCAGTTCGCGTCGCAGGATCTTCCCGACATTGGTCTTGGGCAGATCGTTCCTGAACTCGACGAACTTCGGCCGCTTGTAGCCAGCCAGCTGCTCCTTCGAGAAGTCGATCAGCTGCTGCTCGGTCAACGATTGATCCTTCTTGACGACGAAGATCTTCACGACCTCGCCCGAATACTCGTCGGGCACGCCGACCGCTGCGACCTCGAGTACGCCCGGGTGCGTCGCGTACACGCCTTCGACCTCGTTCGGATAGACGTTGAAGCCCGACACCAGGATCATGTCCTTCTTGCGATCGACGATCTTGGTCTGCCCCATCTCGTCCATCACGCCGATGTCGCCCGACTTGAAGTAGCCGTCCGGATACATCACCTTCGCGGTCTCGTCGGGCCGGTTCCAGTAGCCCGCCATCACCTGCGGCCCGCGGATGCAGATCTCGCCGGGCTGGCCGAGGGGCACATCGTTGCCGTCGTCGTCGCGAATCGCGATCTCGGTCGACGGCATCGGCAGTCCGATGGTGCCGCTGTACGACGTCGCGTTGGTAGGATTGCAGGTCGCCGATGGCGAGGTTTCCGAGAGCCCGTAGCCCTCGACGATCGGGCAGCCGGTCTTGTCGAACCACTTGTCCGCCACCGCCTTCTGAACCGCCATGCCGCCGCCGTTGGCCACGCGCAGGTGGCTCCAGTCGACGCTGCCGAAATCGGGGTGATGCAGGAGCGCGTTGTAGAGCGTGTTGACCGCCGGCAGCATCGTGACCTTGTATTTCTTCAGCTCCGCGATGAAGGCGGGAATGTCGCGCGGGTTGGTGATCAGCACCACCAGCGCGCCGCTCTTCATGCCCAAGAGGCAACACACCGTGAGCGCGAAGATGTGATACAGCGGCAACGCACACACCACGACCACTTGTTCGTTTGCATCGCGGCCCTCGAGCGCCGGCTGCATCCACGCTTCGGACTGCAACACGTTGGCGATCACGTTGCGGTGTAGCAGCGTCGCGCCCTTGGACACGCCGGTGGTGCCGCCGGTGTATTGAAGGAACGCCACGTCTTCGGGTCCGATGTCGACCGGCTTCAAGACGTGCTTCGCGCCTTCCGACAGCACGGTGTTGAAGCGCGTCGCATGCGGCACTTCGTAGGCGGGGACCATCTTCTTCACGTTGCGCACGACGAAGTTGATGATCGCGCCTTTCGGGAATCCGATGAGGTCGCCGAGGCTGGCGACAACGACGTGCCGGATCGGTGTCTTCTCGACGACCTGCTCGAGAGTCGAAGCGAAATTCTCGAGGACGATGAGCGCTTCGGCGCCCGAGTCCTTCAGTTGATGCTCGAGCTCGCGCGGCGTGTAGAGGGGATTGACGTTCACGACCACGCAGCCCGCACGCAGGATGCCGAGGATCGCAACCGGGTACTGCAATACGTTGGGCATCATCACCGCGACTCGCGCGCCGCGCGCCAGACCCTGCGCCTGCAGCCAGGCGCCAAGACGCGACGCCATCTTGTCGACCTCGTCGTAGGTGATGCGCCTGTCCATGCAGACGAACGCGTCGCGCGTGCGGAACTTTTCTATCGCCTGGTCGAACAACTCGACGCACGAACGATAGGCACGCCAATCGACCGTGGCGGGCACGCCTTGCGGGTAGTGGGCCAGCCACGCGTGCGCGGTTTCGTCACCTCTTGCGCCACCTGCCGCGCCATTGCTTCCCGCAGGCCCTGCCGTGCGTTCTCCACTGATCGAATCGGCAACCGTGCTCATGATCTCCCCCATCTTCTTCTGGTTGAACGCCACTGAAGGGCGCTTGTCTTTCAGTTCCCGCCACCGGTTCGATCCGCGTGCAGGCTGCTCGATCCGGTCAGCGCGTCGAGGCGCGCATTGCGCTCGGCAACCGGCAGTTGCGCGAGCTCACGCACGGCCCGATAGAAGCGCGGCAAATCGCCGTTCGCTTCGACGAGCAGCTTAGCAAACGCGGGAACGCGTTGGGTATAGGTAGCAACCGCAGCCAGGTTGGCGTTGTTGAGCGCCTGCGCGAAGTAGCGGTCGTAGCCGAGGTAGCCGTAGAGCGGGCTCGAGGGATCGCGCTTCATCGCTTCGTAGTCGGCGTGCAGGGACGCGAACCCGCTCTGCTTTGCCGCTCGTTTCGCTTCGAGCGATGCCGGACCCGCATAGACCGCTTCGAGCGCATTGCGATGGCGCGCGAGCAACGCGACGAACACGCGCTTTCTCGCGATCAATTGTCGATACGCCTCGGCCGATGCCGCGTTGTCGCCGCCCTGAAGCGCGAACCAGCGCTTGACGCCCTCTTCCTCCACGGCGACGGCGAAGGACTCGTTGAAGGTCGAGTCGCCTTGTACGTACAAGACCTGATGCGCGAGCTCGTGGAAGATCAGTCGCGCGACTTCGCCTTCCGGAAAGCCGATGAAGGTCGACAGCACCGGATCGGTGGTGTAGCCCAGCGTCGAATAGGCCGGCACGCCGCCGACATAGACATCGTCGCCGCTCTCGCGCAGCGCCTGTGCATAGAGATCCGCGTCTGCCTTGCTGTAGTAGCCGCGATACGCGACGCAACCCACGATCGGGAAGCACCATTGCTTCAAGCCCAACGACAACTCGGGCGTGGCGAACACGCTCCACACTGCGAACGGCCGCTTCAGGTCGGCATAGGTGGTGTAGCTGCGGTTGTCGGGCAGCCCGAGCGTATGCGCGGCGAAGCGACGCATCGCGCGCACGCGCTCGAGCCGGTGGCGCAGCACCTCGGACGTGCCGGGATCGTCGAGCCAGTCGTCGATCGGCCGCGCCGCCTGAAGGATGTCGAGATGGCCCTCGATCGATTGCGAGTAGTACCCGATCGAGCTGCACGCGCCGAGGCCGAAGGCCACGGCCGCGAGACCCAGTACCGCGAACAAGGCACCGCGCCTGGTGCCCAATGCGCCCCATGTCATATGTCGCATCTCGCGCTTGAGCGAAGACACGGCACGTCTCATTGCGAAGAGCGCGAGGTGTAAGGCGCTCACGTCGGATGCGTCGCGCGCGCCGCATCGCGCCCGCCATCGTCGGCCGCGACTTCCACCAGGCAATCGTAGAAGGTCGGCGCGCGTCCCATGTCGGTCAGCGCCTGGCTGGTCAGTTCGTTGGCGTTCTTGCCGTCGGCGGCGAGCTTCTTCCACCAGATCGACAGCGCGACCACCAGCCCGCGTCGTGCGCGATCGGTCACCCGCGCGCGGAGAAGCAGGCTGCCGCGATCGTTGAAGACGCGCACGTAGCGTGCGTCCTCGATGCCGCGCGCGCGCGCATCGTCGGGATGCATGTCCAGCCAGGGCTCGCCTTCGGTGTCGCGCAGGCTTTCGACGTTGACGAAACTGCTGTTCAGGAAATTGCGGGCGGGCGGCGAAATCATCGCCAGCGGAAAACGCGATGCGAGCGCGCTGCGCGTGTCTTCGATCGGCGCGATGTACGCGGGCAGCGGATCGAGCCCCGCGGCGGCGGCGCTTTCCGAAAAGAACTCGACCTTGCCAGACGGCGTGCCGAATCCGCCGTCGGCGTAACGCGGCTGCGACGGTTTCAGCGACGTGATGCGCTGCCATCCCCGGGTGCGCGCTTCATCGAAAATCCAGTGATCGTCCTTGATCGCGGCCGCGGCGATGGTCTCGTCGTCGTCGTTGAAACAGGCATCGGCGTAGCCCATGCGTTTCGCGATGAGGCGAAAGATTTCGCTGTTGGGTCTGGATTCGCCGAGCGGCGCGATCGCCGGGTTGTTGACCATCACGTCGTAGTGCCCGTACGGCTTGATCACGTCGAAGTGTTCGAGTTGCGTGGTGGCCGGCAGCAGCACGTCCGCGTAATCCGCGGTGTCGGTCTGGAAGTGTTCGAGCACGACGGTGAACAGATCCTCGCGCGCGAAACCCGCGGCGACACGCTGCGAGTCGGGGGCGATCGCGACCGGATTGGAGTTGTAGACGATCAACGCCTCGATCTTCTTGAATTCGGGCGCGTCGTCGCGCAGCAGATCGTTGCCGATGGTGGCCATGTTGATGGTGCGCGGCTGGCGCCCGGCCAGCAGATCGGGCCGCGTCAGCGCCGCGTTGTCGACCGGGAATGCGCCCGAGGTCGAAAGCAATATGCCTCCCGCCGCGTGACGGAACGCGCCCGTCAACGCCGGCAGGCACGCGATATTGCGCACCGCCATGCCGCCGCCATGCGCGCGCTGCACGCCGTAGTTCACGCGGATCAGCGCGCCGTCGCCGCCACGCGCGACCCGGCCGTATTCGCGTGCGAGCTCTTCGATGACGTGGGCGTCCAGGCCGCAGATCGTCGCGACACGCTCGGGCGTGAAGACCGCCGCGCGCTCCTTCAAGCCGTGGTACCCGATCGTGTGTTGCGCGACATAGTCGTCGTCGATCCAGCCGTCGCGAATCAACATGTGCATCAGCCCGAGCGCGAGTGCGCTATCGGTACCCGGCAAAGGCGCGATGTGGTCGTGGCATTTCTCGGCAGTCAGCGAACGATAGGGATCGATCGCGACCAGGCGCGCGCCGTGTCGCTTGGCCTCCTGCGCGCGGCTCCAGAAATGAACGCTCGACGCAATCGCGTTGGCGCCCCAGAAGACGATCAGCTTCGCGTCCTGCACGCTTTCG
>JBBQCA010000056.1:0-15185 GCA_038318315.1 Burkholderiales bacterium
CATGTTTTCGAACTTGTCCTTCAGTTCGATTTCCTTGGCGACCGAGACGCCGTCCTTGGTGACGGTGGGCGCGCCGAACGAACGCTCGAGCACGACGTTGCGGCCCTTCGGACCGAGCGTGATCTTGACTGCGTTGGCGAGAATGTTGACACCGTTGACGATCTTGGCACGAGCGTCATCGGCGAATAGAACTTGCTTGGCGGGCATGGAGATTCCTTATTGAAGCGGCGCGGCATTGCGTGGTGGCCGGGTTTGAAGCCAGCGGACGCGTCGTGGGCCGGTCGCGTGGAAATTGATGGAGTTGAATGTGTAACGTCGACGCGAGACGAATTACTTCGCGCCTTCGACGACGGCCATGATGTCTTCTTCGCGCATGACCATCAGCTCATCGCCGTCGACCTTGACCGACTGACCCGAATACTTGCCGAAGAGAACGCGGTCGCCGACCTTGACGGCCAGCGGCGAGATGTCGCCCTTGTCGTTGCGCTTGCCCGGACCTGCAGCCAGTATTTCGCCCTGATCGGGCTTTTCGGCGGCGTTGTCAGGGATGACGAGACCGGAAGCCGTCTTGGTTTCCTGGTCGAGGCGTTTGACGATCACGCGATCGTGCAACGGACGCAGATTCATGAGTACTCCTATGGGATTTGATGGACCGCTAGGGAAGATAAGGGTCGGACGAGGGTTGTTAGCACTCGACGGCAACGAGTGCTAATTATACGGGCAAGTGGGTCGAATTCAAGCGGGCGTCGTCAAAAAACGGCGCCTAAGCTGCGACCTTCAGCGTCGAACTCGCCCCGAAAACCGCTCACGTATGATCGGGGCGAAGCCCCGACACGACCCGAATCGACGCGCATGCCACCACAAACGTTGCGCCAGCACGATCGAATCCATCGCCGCAATGCGCGCGCGATGGGCGTTTTTGCAGCCTTGCTCGCCGGCGTGTTCGCGGTTCCTTCCCTGGCCGACGACGCTTTGCCGCCGGCCGTCTCGGTTGCCTTGCAGCGTGCCGGCATTCCGGAAAGCGCGGTCGGCATCTACGTCCAGCGCGTCGGTGCGATCGAGCAGCCGAGCGGCCTGAACGGCGGGGCCGCGGATGCAGGCGAGCGAACCTCGGGCGCAGAGCCACGCCCGACGCCGCAGGCAAGAAGCTCACGCACGGCCGATGCCGTCAACGCGCAAACGATTGTTTCGCGCAATGCCGACGACCCGATGAATCCCGCATCCACGATGAAACTCGTCACGACCTACGCGGCGCTGGAGCTGCTGGGACCCGCGTTCACGTGGAGGACCGTTGCCGCGAGCAACGCGCCCCAGGTCGGCAGCAGTCTCGAAGGGGATCTGTATCTGCGCGGCTCGGGCGACCCGAAGTTCGTCGTCGAAAGTCTCTGGCTCATGCTGCGCCAGCTGCGCGGCCGCGGCATCAAGACGATACGCGGCGATCTGGTTCTCGATCGCGGTCTCTTCGAAGCGGCGCCCTACGATCCGTCGGCCTTCGACAGCGAGCCTTTTCGGCCCTACAACGTCGGACCCAATGCGCTGCTGGTCAACTTCAAGGCAATCACGCTGCGATTCATTCCCGACGAGACGAAACGCCAGGTTCGCGTCGCGATCGAGCCTGTGCTCGCGGACTTCGCGGTCGCTCCTCTCGCTTATGCGGACGGCGCGTGCGGTGACTGGAAAGCCCGCCTCGCCGCGGATTTCACGCGGAGCGATCGCATCGCGTTCAACGGCGCGTATCCGGGATCGTGCGGCGAGCAGACCTGGAACGTGTCGGTCCTCGATCACCGTCAATATGTCGGCGCGCTTTTCAGAAGCCTGTGGACCGAACTGGGCGGCCGCCTGCTCGGTACGATTCGCGATGGCACCACGCCGGTCGATGCGCGCACGCTGGTCGAGCGCGAATCGCCCACCCTGGCCGACGTCGTGCGCGATATCAACAAGTACAGCAACAACGTGATGGCGCGCGAGCTGTTCCTGTCGCTGGCGGCCGAAACGCTGAAGCTTCCCGCAAATCTCGAGCGCGGCCAGCGCGTGATTCAAGGCTTCTATGCGAACAAGGGCATCGCGATGCCCGAACTCGTGGTCGACAACGGCTCGGGCCTGTCGCGCCGCGAACGCATCAGTGCGCGCTCCATGGCGCGCGTGCTGCAGGCAGCGTGGGCATCGCCGGTGATGCCCGAGTTGATGTCGTCGCTACCGCTGGTGGGCTACGACGGCACCATGAGGAAGCGCCTCAATCTGCGCAGCGTCGCGGGCCAGGCGCACATCAAGACCGGGTCGCTGGCCGAGGTGCGCGCGCTGGCCGGATACGTGTTGGCCGCATCGGGCCGGCGCTATGTGATCGTTGCGTTCGTCAACCATCCCAACGCGTCGGGCGCACAGGACGCGCAGGACGCGCTGCTGCAGTGGGTTTACGATCGCGGTTAGCTGCGCGTTCGACCCCGCGTTCAGCCGCAAGGCCGGTTCATTTCTAAGCATCTGTCCGACAGGGGCGAGCGGGTGCTTCCCACACTTGCAAATTCGATATCTGGATAGACTTCACAACTCTTGCGGTTAGACTTCATAGAATCCGCCTGCCGTTCAAAAGGAGAACTCCCATGACGACGTACGACGACGACCGTTACAACGCCCAGAAGGACAGGATGACTCAACACAAGGACAAGATTGTCGGCGAGCTGAAATCAGGGGTCGATGACGCCGAAGGGTTTCTGCGCGCGGCCGCCACGTCGACCGGCGAGAAGGCAACCGAGTTGCGCGACAAGGCCACTGCGGCGCTCAAGCGCGCGTCCGAGCAGCTCTCGGATCTGCAGGCAACCGTGATGGAAAAAGGACGCGACGCGGCGATCCTGACCGACGACTACGTGCACGAGAACCCCTGGCAAGCCATCGGCATCGGCGCCGCGATCGGATTCCTGGTCGGCGTCGTCGTAGCCCGTCGCTGATCGACGTGACGTTTGTGTGTGGTGAGATCTCGTCGCGGTCGACGGGGTCTCGTCGCATCAATCCGCAAGCCTGACTTGGGACAGCCCTCATGATCTTCGGCGCCAGCCGCTCCCGGCGTTCGCGTACAACGCCTCGTCCCAGCCGTCGCGGCGCGAGCGCGTCGCCCATCGACGATGAGTTGCCTCCCAAACTGATCCCGTCGCTGCGACAACTCGTCTCGACCGCTGTCGGCCTTGCGCATACGCGCCTTGCGCTTGCGGGTGTCGAGCTTGAAGAAGAGATTCAGCGTCTGCTCGGCGCGGCGGTGCTTGCGCTGGTGGCCCTCGTGCTCGTCTTGCTGGCGCTGATCGTGGGCACTTTCACCATCGTTGCGGCAGTGCCTCCAGAGTATCGGGTGGTCACCATGCTCGGGATCACGCTCTTCTATCTCGTGATCGCGGCTGTGCTGGCCATGCGGATACGCTCGATTTTTCAACTGAGGCCGCCGATCTTCGGTGCAACCCTGGCCGAGTTGGAGAAGGACAAGGAAACCTGGTCGCACATGGCGCGCGCGCATCAGGCCGCTGAGGATGCGGCCGACCGTCACGCGCATTATCAGGAAGATGCGTTCGCGCACGTGGAACCTGCAGACGTGGTGTCGGGCACCGGGTCGAACGCTGCTCGCCGCTCGCAAGGAGTCCGCTGATGGCGCACTCGCATGTGCCCTTGAAATTGCGCAAGCAGATGCTGTTGATGCGCGCCGCGGTCGAACGCGTGGAACTCGCGCATCACCTTTCCGAAGTGCGGCGTGCGGCGACCCTGAACGCGATCGTGCGCAAGGCCTTGCCCGGCGATCGATCGCGAAGCTGGTGGTCGCGCGCCTTCGAGCTTGCCAAACGCTATCCCTTCGTCGCCTCGGCCGCATCGCTGGTCGCGGCCCGTTTCAAGCTCCCGCTCATTAGGACGGCGGCCAAGCTGGGCGGCGGCATCGCCCTCGGCTACAAGCTGTGGGAACTGTGGCAGAACCAGCACGAACATCGCTGGCAAGGCGACTCAAGCCTCTCGGCGCGTCTGGCCGCTGCGAGACGCCGTCGCGCGAACCGCTGATATCCGCGCGCGGCGCCACTTGGCTCGTCGCATCCGCCGGTACTCGTCACGCGACGCCACGCGATGCTTCATTGCGGCTTTCTCAATCGTATTCGCGTCGCAGGCACGGAGCGTCGACAGCGACGACGCCAAACCAGAAGCCGTTCCCAATCGACCCACCGTATCGACCACCGCGTCGCTGTCGGCGCCCGGGTGGTTCGAGGCCGAGTTCGGTGGGCTTTATGCACGTGATCGACATCGGGACGCGGACCCGATACGGCGCGCGAGTCTTCCCTATTCGTTGAAGCTCGCGTTCTCGGAGAACTGGGGCGTTCGCGTCGATGGCGAAGCCCTGGTCCGCCAGACGGCGAACGACGGAACGCGCGACATCGGTTTCGGCGACACCAGCTTCATCGTCAAACGTCGCTTCGCGATCGATACCGATTCGGCCCTCGGCCTCGAAGCGGGAGCGACCGTGCCGACCGCGCGACGCGGATTTGGCGTCGGTAGCGGCAAGCCCGACTACGCGATCAATGCCATCTACAGCGCGGACTTCGGCGACTGGCATACCGACATCAATCTGCTGAACACGCGCATCGGCGCGATCGATCGCGATGCCGGCGAGGGTCGATGGCAGACGCTGGGCGCAACCTCGGTGTCGCGACGCCTCGACCATCGCTGGGGTGTCGTCGGCGAGGTCTCGGGTACGCGTCGCCGTGGCGTGAGCGGAACCGCGCAAGCATTGGGCGCAATCACCTATGCGGCTCAGCGCAGCGCGGTCCTCGACTTCGGCCTGGCCCACGCGTTGAATCGTGCCACGCCGACCTGGCAAGTCTTCGGCGGCCTCACGATGGTGATTGGCCGAGTCTGGTGAGCCCGCGCGTCCGCGGTCGCTTCATTGCCAGCCGAAGCGTCGCGCGTAAATACTCTTGACGGTCTGCGCGAGCGCCACGTACGCGAGCAGTACGACGACAAGCCACGGGAAGTACGCCAGCGGCAAGGCCACGAACTTGAAGTAACTCGCGATCGGCGACTGCGGCAACGCAATCGCGACGGCGATGATCAACAGCGTCATCCCGATCAGCGGCCACGCGGCGCGACTTTGCACGAACGGGATCTTGCGGGTGCGAATCAGGTGAACGATCAGGGTCTGCGAAACCAGCCCCTCGATGAACCATCCCGACTGGAACAGCGATTGCCGCGCGGGCGAGCCGGCGCCGAACGCGAACCACAACAGCGCGAACGTGCACACGTCGAAGATCGAACTGATCGGACCGAACCAGAGCATGAATCGTCCGAGATCATCGGGGCGCCAGCTCTGCGGCTTCGCGAGGAATTCGGGGTCGACATTGTCGAACGGCACCGCGATCTGCGACACGTCGTACAGCAGGTTCTGCACCAGCAGTTGCAGCGGCAGCATTGGCAGGAACGGCAGGAAGACGCCCGCGATCAACACCGAGAACACATTGCCGAAGTTCGACGACGCGGTCATCTTGATGTACTTGAGCATGTTGGCGAAGGTCCGGCGGCCTTCGAGCACGCCTTCTTCGAGAACCATCAGGCTCTTCTCGAGCAGGATCAGATCGGCCGCTTCCTTGGCGATGTCGACCGCGGTATCGACCGAGATGCCGATGTCGGCAGCCCGCAGCGCAGGCGCGTCGTTGATGCCGTCGCCCATGAAGCCGACCACGTGGCCGCGGTCGTGCAGCGCGCGCACGATGCGTTCCTTGTGCGTGGGACTGAGCTTGGCGAATACCGAACAGCGCTCGGCCACATCAGACAGTTCGGCATCGCTCATCGTTTCGATCTGCGAGCCGAGCACGATGCCGCTGCCGTCGGCGGGCAGAGCGAGACCGACCTCCTTGCAGATCTTGGCCGTGACGAGATCGTTGTCGCCGGTCAGGACCTTGACCGTGACACCGTGCTCGCGCAACGCCGCCAGCGCGGGCGCGGTCGACTCCTTGGGCGGATCGAGGAAGGCGATGTAGCCGACCAGCGTGAGATTGGCCTCGTCGGCGATCGAGTACTGCTCCTTCACCGGCGGATGGTCGCTGGTCGCCACCGCGACCACGCGCAGCCCCTCGGCATTCATGGCGCCGGTGAGCGCGCGTATCCCGGCGCGGCGCTCGGGCGTGAGATCGACGATCTCGTCGCCGTCCTGCATCTTCGAGCAGACTTCGACGATCTCTTCGACCGCGCCCTTGCAGATCAGCTCGTGGTGGTCCTCGCGCTCCGATACGACCACCGACATGCGGCGTCGCTGGAAGTCGAACGGGATCTCGTCGACCTTGCGATAGTTCGTCACGAGGCCGAGCTCGCGATGCATCTCGGCGTGATCGAGCACGGCGCGGTCGAGCAGGTTCTTCAGGCCCGTCTGGTAGTAGCTGTTCAGATACGCGTACTCGAGCACGCGCTTGGATTCTTCCCCGGTGGCATCGATGCAGCGTTCGAGAAAGATCTTGTCCTGCGTCAGCGTGCCGGTCTTGTCGGTGCAAAGCACGTCCATCGCACCGAAGTTCTGGATCGCATCGAGGCGCTTGACGATCACCTTCTTCTTGGACAGCTGCACCGCGCCCTTGGCGAGCGTTGCCGTCACGATCATCGGCAGCATCTCGGGCGTGAGGCCGACTGCGACCGAGATCGCGAACAGGAACGCCTCGAGCCAGTCGCCCTTGGTGAAACCGTTGAGCAGGAACACCACCGGCGTCATCACGAACATGAAGCGGATCAGCAACCAGCTCACCTTGTTGACGCCGGTCTGGAATGCGGTGGGCCGCGTATCGACCGCGGTCACGCGTTCGGCCAGCGTGCCGAAGTAGGTGCGGTTGCCGGTCGTGACGGCGATCGCCATCGCCGACCCGCTGACGACGTTGGTGCCCATGAAGCAGATGTTCTCGAGCTCGAGCGGACTCCTGGATGCGCCATTGTTCGCGGCATCGCGCGCGGCATCGTTGAGAACGGCGAACTTTTCCACCGGCAGCGACTCGCCGGTCAACGCGGCCTGCGAGACGAACAAGTCCTTGGCCGACAGCACGCGCAGGTCGGCCGGGATCATGTCTCCCGCAGCGAGCACGATCACGTCGCCCGGTACCAGATCACGGATCGGCAACTCCACCGGTCGCGAGGGTCGCACCGGCAGATCGATGCCGAAGTAGCGCGAGGCCTCGGGCGCCGCGAGCTGGGAGACGTCCCGGCGCATCACCGTCGCCGTGGTGCTGACCATGTCCTTGAGGCGATCGGCCGCCCGGTTCGAGCGCGACTCCTGCACGAAACGCAAGAGCGTCGAGAGCACGACCATGCTGCCGATCACGATCGTCGCCTTCACGTCTTCGGTCAGATACGAGACGAATGCGAGCAGCGTCAGCAGCAGGTTGAAGGGATTCGCATAGCAATGCCACAGATGCACCCACCAGGACGTCGGCTGCTCGTGCTCGACGGTGTTTGCGCCGACTTCGTCGCGGATCGCATCGGCCTCGGTGGTGGCGAGGCCATCGACATGGCTGTTGAGCCGGGCGACGAGGTGCGCCGGCTGATCGCGTGATGCGTCGCTCAGAATCGACGTCAGTGCGGCCGGCGCTTCGCGGTTGACCGCGCTCGAACGCAGCATTTCGAGGATCGCAAGGCGCCGGAAATGGCGCAGCATGCGGCGCGTGCCGATCAGCCGCGAGACCTGGTCTCTCATCAGATCGAGATTCACAAAGCAACTCCTTGTCACGTACCGCGCTCACGCGCGATGTGCCGTTTTTTCCGCACGGCGACGTGCGGCGCGAATTACGACGGTGCGAGACTGGAGGGACGGAATCCCGGAATCATGTGTGCGTCCTATGACAGGCGCACTGATGATGGGGAGGGGTGCCGCACCCGCCGTAGAACTCGGCGGCTGCGACCTACGAAGCTGCGTCGCTAGATGCCGAGGATGAGTCGATCGTCGATCGACTAGAGCAACTCGAATCAGCGTCCACGCGGGAGCTCCGGAAATTGAAAACGGCGTGAGTGTAATCGCATTCGCAAGCACGGCAAAGAAAAAAAGCGTGTCGAATGTTTCTGCGCCAACAGCCCGGTGACGATCGCACGCATCCCATTCACGAGCCCTGGTCGCGAGCGGCTTCGGTGTTCGCGATCAGGAGATCCAGGCACTGATCGATTTCGCCTTGATGCGCGACGAAGAAACGTGCCGCACTGTCTTCGGACTCGCCGACGTGGACCGTGACCCAATGCGCGGGCGCGCCATAGAAGACCGCCTCGTCGGTTTCATCGTCGCCGATGTAGAAGGCCGCATTGCAATATTCGAAGCGAACCAGGTTCGCAAGCGCGATGCCCTTGTCGGGAGCGTCCTCGTGAAGAAGATTGAAGACGCACTTGCCGCCGATCACGCGCGGTGCGGGCACGAGCGTTGCGACCGCGGCCGCCACCGCCCGCTCGGCCGCTTCGCGATCGGCCGCGAGGCGATAGTGGATCGAGATCGAGTAGGTCTTGTCCTCGACGAAGATGCCCGGATCGTCTCTGTACGCGGCGATCGCGGCGGGCCATTGACGCAGCCACTCGCGCGCGATGCTGCCGTGATCGGGCGTGCCGCCGCTCGCGGTCAACGAATCGGCGAGCGAGTGACGGAGTGGCGAAGGCAAACCCTCGGCGCCGTGGTTGCCGATCAGGTGCAGCGGCGTGAATTCGATCCGTTGCCGCATGTCGGCGACGCTACGGCCGGTCAGGATCGCGACCGGCACCAGCGTGGCGAGCAGAGAGAGCTTTCGTTCGGTCGACACGCGCGCGGCCGCATCGTCCGGACGCGCGACGATGGGGGCGAGCGTTCCGTCGAAATCGAAACCGTAAAGCGTTCGCTGCTGCGCGAGCCGTTCGAGCGCGGCCTTTCCTTCGGGCGTGAACAGGTGATTCACGTGCGGATCGGATCGCGTCGGAAGGTCGGTTGTGAAGCGAAGGTGCGAAGCGAGCGCGGCTAGGCCGCGGCCTTGCGCCAGCGGCCGCGGTCCTCGGCTTCGCTGTGATGTTCGGCGATGCGTCCGCGGATGCGTTCGCGCTGACGCACGCGCGATGCGTCCAGCAGCATCCGCGCCGCCCAGCGGAATACGTTGTGATCCTTCACGATCGCACGCATCGCTCGCATGCGTTCCCGTTGCTCGGGGGGCGGCATCACCAGCGCCGCATGCAGCATGTCGGCCGTGTGCTCGACGTGATACGGATTGACGATCAGCGCTTCGCGCAATTCGCGCGAGGCGCCCGCAAACGCCGAAAGGATCAGCACGCCCTGCTCGTCGTCGCGCGCGGCGACGAATTCCTTGGCGACCAGGTTCATGCCGTCGTGCAGGCTGGTCACCACGCACGCGTCGCAGGCGCGGTAGTGATCGAACACCGATTGCTTGTCATGCTGCTCGATCAGCAGCGCGATCGCGGGAGGCGCTTCGGCGCTCGAGCGCCCCGGCACGGGCCCCACCGCCGGCCGCGAGAAACGTCGATTGATGCGCGAGGCTTCCGCGCGCACCCGCGCCTCGAAATGCTGGTACTCCTCGAGCGCCGAGCGCGAGGGCGCCGCGATCTGCACGAACGTGAATCGCCCGACCATTTCGGGGTGGCGTTCGAGCATCACCTCGACCGCGGAAACGCGCTCGAGGATGCCCTTGGTGTAATCGAGCCGATCGACGCCCAGGCCGATCAATTGACCCGCGGGTACGCCGAGCTGCGCGCGAATCTCCAGGCGGCACTGCTCCACCGATTTTTCGAATGCGGGCGCGTCGGGCCAATCGATCGAGATCGGATAGCTCTCGACCTGGGTGCGCACGCCGCCATAGGAGATCACCGAGATCTCGTGCTCGATGCGCGTCTCGAGAAAGCGGTCGGCGGTCTCGATGAAGTTCTTGGCCTGATAACGCGTGTGAAAGCCGAGGATGGTGCTGCCGAGCAGTCCTTCGAGGATTTCGGTGCGCCACGGGCAGATGCCGAAGGACTCGGGATTGGGCCAGGGGATGTGCCAGAAGGTGATGATGGTCGCGTGCGGAAGCCGGTCGCGAATCAATCGCGGCAGCAATGCCAGGTGATAGTCCTGCACCAGCACCACAGGATTCTCGGTGCGTGCCTCTTCGACGACCGCGTCGGCGAAGCGTCGATTGACCGTGACGTACTGCTTCCAGTCCGCGCTGCGAAATACCGGGCGCACGTGTGCGATATGGCAGAGCGGCCACAGCCCTTCGTTGGCGAAGCCGTAGTAGTAGCCGTCCTCCTCTTCCTTGGAGAGCCAGATGCGCCGCAAGGTATAGGCGGGATCGTCGGGAGGTACCGCCACGTGCGCCTTTGCATCGACGGCATCGCGGTCGCCCGAACCCGCGCCGTGTGCGATCCACGTCCCCGAGCACGCGCGCATGACAGGCTCGACCGCGGTGACGAGGCCGCTCGCCGGTCGCTGCACTTCGATGCCGTGGTCGGTCTTGACGTGTATGTAGGGCTCGCGATTGGAGACCACGATGATCTCGTCGTCCGAGAGGTGTTCGTGCAACAGGCGGCGCAGGCGTTCCGGGGTCCATTCCCCGCCATCGTCGCCGGCGCTGTCGCGCGCGCGACGTTCTTCGTCGAGTTCTCGCAGGATGCCGCGCACGTCGGCCATCAGGGGCCGCAGTTCCGAATCGTAGGCGGCGCCTTCGGCAACCCGCATCGGGCTTGCGCGTCCCGTGCTTCCCTCGACGGCTTCGAACGGTCGCAACACGCCTTCGCCTCGCAGCATCGCGCGCACGCCGGCGATCCATCCGCGCCACGACAGGTGGGCGACCAGCACGGTGATCAGCGACGTGACGACCCCGAGGATCAGGAACAGCAGGATGGTGTACTTGCGCGTGTCTTCGCTGCGGCTTTCGATGAAGCTCATGTCCGACACCATCACCAGCCGGCCGATGTCGCCCTCGGGCGTCTTGACCGGGATGCGGGCGACATGCACCGATCCCTTGGGCAGCTTGACGATCGAGCCGATCACGTCGCCGGTGTTGTTGCCCACGCGCGTCTCGTCGGGACTCGCCATGCAACCCACTTCGGCGGGCAGGTTGGCGCTGCGATAGGCAACGCGGTTGGTGCGATCGCAGAACGCGATCGCGTAGAGCCGTTCGTTCTGCGTGACGCTGTTGAGCAGCGTCGTGATCTTCTGGTTGGCGCGCTCGGGAACGAGTTCGGCGAGCTGATCGGCCAGCGGCGCCGCGGCCAGTTGCGCACGCGAATCGAGATCGCGAACGAACCAGCGCACGGTCAGCGCGTCGATCTGCGGAACGACAAAATAGGCGAGGAGCGCGAGGGCGGCGATCAGAGGAACGAGGAATCGCAACGACAAGCGCATGGACCGCGGCTTTCGGAATCGAGGGGGAACGGCGGTTCGACCGTGACAGGCCGAACCCGCGCATTTTATGCCGCTTCTACCCAGCCGTTGCCGGGATTCAGCGGAAGCAACTATCAGACAAAGGGAGGTGCCGCGACGGCTGCGAGGCGGATGGGCGAACCGCGCTTCGGAACGCGTCAGGCGATCGCCGCGAATGCTTCGCGCGCCGCTGCGATGGTCGCCTCGATCGCCGCATCGTCGTGTGCGGCCGACACGAATCCGGCTTCGTAGGCCGACGGCGCGAGATACACGCCGCGATCGAGCATCGCGTGGAAGAAGCGCTTGAAGCGCTCGATGTCCGAGCCGCTCACGTCGGGCAATGCGTGGGGTCTGTCAGCCGTGAAGTAGAGGCCGAACATGCCGCCCACCGCATCGCTGCAGAACGCGATGCCGGCATCGGCTGCGGCGCGAGCGAGGCCCGCCGCGAGCTTGCAAGTACCGGCGGACAAGCGATCGTGGAAGCCCGGCGCTTCGATTTCTGCGAGGGTCGCCAGGCCTGCGGCAACCGCGACCGGATTGCCCGACAAAGTACCCGCCTGATAGACGCCGCCCTCGGGCGAGAGGTGGCGCATGACCTCGCGACGCGCGCCGAATGCGGCGACCGGCAAGCCCCCGCCGATCACCTTGCCGAGCACCGTGATGTCGGGCACCACGCCGTAGATCGACTGCGCGCCGCCGAGCGCGACCCGAAAGCCACTCATCACTTCGTCGAAGATCAACAGCGCGCCGTACGCTTCGCACTGCGAGCGCATGCAGGCGATGAACTCGGGAATGGCCCGCACGAGATTCATGTTGCCCGCGATCGGTTCGACGATCACGCACGCGATCGCATCGCCGTGTTGGGCGAACGCGGCTTCGAGCTGTGCGCAATCGTTGTAGTCGAGCACCATCGTGTGCTGCGTGATCTCGGGCGGCACACCCGCCGAGCTCGGCGTATTGAAGGTCAGCAATCCCGAGCCCGCCTTGACCAGCAGGCTGTCGGCATGGCCGTGATAGCAGCCGTCGAACTTGATGATCTTCGGACGGCCGGTCGCGCCGCGCGCCAGGCGGATCGCGCTCATCGCCGCTTCGGTACCCGACGATACGAGCCGCACCTGTTCCATCGAAGGTACGAGGCGACAGAGCGTCTCGGCCATTTCGATTTCGCCTTCGGTGGGCGCGCCGAACGACAGGCCGCGCGCGGCTGCGGTCTGCACCGCCTGCACCACGCGTGGATGCGCGTGACCGAGGATGGCCGGACCCCAGCTGCCGATGTAGTCGATGTAGCGCGTGCCGTCCGCGTCCCAGAAGTACGGGCCTTCCGCGCGGGTGACGAAGCGCGGCACGCCGCCCACCTGCCTGAATGCGCGGACCGGGGAGTTGACGCCGCCGGGCGTGGTGCGCTGGGCGCGCGCGAAGAGGTCGTCGTTGCGGGAATCGGTCACGATGAGGCAGTCTGCAGGAGTGGGTCGGGCTCGGGTTCTGGTTGTGCACGGTTGAAGCAACGCGCAAGCGCGGTTGCGCGCCTGCGAACCGCCGCAGGATCGCCAGCGTCCACATCGCCATTCACCGCGGCGGAGACCGCGTCGTCCACATCAAAGAGATCGGTGATCACCGCCGCGGCGTGGGCGCCGGCCTCGATCAGGCGCGGCAGATTCGAGGCGTCGATGCCGCCGATGCCGACCAACGCGATGTTCAGCGCGCGAGCCCGCGCGAACAGCTCGAGGGATGCGCGGACCGCCGCGGGCTTGGTCGTCGATGGGAAGACGCTGCCGAACGCGACATAGTCCGCGCCGGCGGCCGCTGCCTGCTTCGCGCGATCGAGACTCGCGTAGCACGACACGCCGATGATGCGGGAAGGTCCGAGCCGCTCGCGCAGCGCAGGCAGATCGTCCGCGTCGGCGGCGCCGACATGCAGTCCGGCAGCTTCGATATCCATCGCGAGTTCGAGGTGATCGTTGACGATCAGCGGACATTGGCGCTCGGTGCAAAGCTTCGCGAGTCGCATCGCCTGATCGACCCGGAGCGTGGTGCTCGCCGTTTTGTTGCGGTACTGAACCATGGTCGCACCGCCGTCGAGCGCGGCTGCGACGATCGCCACCAATCGTTCGGTATCGGCTTCGTCCGGCGTGATCGCATAAAGCCCGCGGATGCGAAGCGCGCCGCATGCGCGGCCGGTATTCATGCGCTCGGCGCGCTGGTGAACAGGCGCGTTGTTTCCGATCGCCGCGCCCAGAAGAAGCGATCGGGAATGAACTGCCCCATGCCGGGACGAAAGCCCGCGCTCAACGCGCGCCAGGTGTAGTCCTGCGCTTCGCGCACCGCGTCTTCGAGCGATGAGCCGCTGGCGAGCAGAGCCGCGATCGCCGACGCGAGCGTGCAGCCCGAGCCGTGGTACGAACCCGGCAACCGCTGCCATGCGTCGGCACGAATCCGCACCGTGGCGCCATCGCGCTCGCCGTAGAGCGTGTTGACGACGTCGCTGGTGTGTTCATGCGTGCCGGTGATCAAGACCCACGTCGCGCCCCAGCCGATCAGCCGCGCGGCGGCCGCGTCCAGACCGATAGGTTGCTTCGCGGCCTGCGCTTCATCGCTCTCGTCGCCATCGTCCTCGAGCGCGGCGAGACGACGCGCTTCGTAACTGTTCGGCGTGATCAACGTCGCCTCGGGGATCAGCAGTTCGCGGATCGCGAGCAGCGTGTCGTCGTCGGCGAACGCATCGCCGCGCCCGCTGGCCAGCACCGGGTCGAGAATCACCGGAATGTTCGGATAGTCCGAAACGATCTCGGCGACCGCGGCCACGGTTTCGACGTCGCCCAGCACGCCGATCTTGAACGCGGCCACGCGCATGTCTTCGAGTATGGTGCGGGCCTGATCGTCGACGTGATCGGCATCGATCGCGACGAACTCGTCGACACCGGTGGTGTCCTGCACCGTGATGCCGGTCACGACCGACGCCGCATGACAACCGAGGCTCGCGATCGTCATCAGGTCGGCTTGCATGCCCGCGCCGCCGGTCGGGTCGCAGGCGGAGAAGGTCATCACGATCGGTAGAGAGACGGGGGACATGCGGGATGGTGTCGGAATCGGCCGGAACCCGCGCTCGCGCGGTGTTGCATCGTGCGCCGCGCGAGCGGTAAGGCTAAACTCGTGGGTTTGGCAAAGCTCGATCGATAGAAGGAAGCGCGGGAAGCGCAACGGCATGAGCTTTTGCCGTCGCGAACGGCGCATTTTACGCTGCGACCGTCAGCGACCACCGATCCAACCCTGGACTAGACGACTCTACGATGAAGACCTGGATGTGCCTGATCTGCGGCTGGATCTACGATGAAGAGGCCGGCGCGCCCGAAGAAGGCCTCGCGCCCGGCACGCGTTGGGAAGACGTGCCGATGAACTGGACATGCCCCGAATGCGGTGCGCGCAAGGAAGATTTCGAGATGGTCGAAGTGTGATCGCAGGCCTCGCGCACCCTTGTGCGTCTAAGGTTTGCCATCGGTGCGGCGTCGCTCGCCGGTAGAGCTTTCCCCTAACAGCCGTTGCCCATCCACAACGCGGGATGGGGGAGGGCGCCCGGTTTCGCCGTCCCTGCGAAATTTCTGACGCTACAATCGTTTCGCTACGCGTCTCATGTGCGGCGCATGGATGCCGATACCGATGTGACGCTCGTTCGTGAGCGTCGAACATCCGAAGGGAATTATGGCTTCCACTACCGATATCGCTGGCCTCAAGGTCATGGTGATCGACGACAGCAGCACGATTCGTCGCAGCGCCGAAATCTTTCTCGTGCAGGCGGGCTGTCAGGTGATACTCGCCGACGACGGCTTCGATG
>JBBQCA010000057.1:0-15066 GCA_038318315.1 Burkholderiales bacterium
TTGTTGCTGCCCATGAATTCCGCAGTGAACAGGGTCAGCGGCTTGCCGTACATCTCGGTGGGCGTGCCTTGCTGCTCGATCTTCCCGTTGTTGAGCAGCAGGATGCGGTCGGACATCGCCATCGCTTCGGCCTGGTCATGCGTGACGACGATCGCCGAGAGCTGCATCGTGATGATCAATTCGCGCAACCAGGCGCGAGCCTCTTCGCGCAGCTTCGCGTCGAGGTTCGACAGCGGTTCGTCCATCAGGATGACCGGCGGGTTGTAGACCAGCGCGCGCGCGATTGCGACGCGCTGCTGCTGGCCACCCGAGAGTTGACTCGGTAGCCGGTCGCCGAGGTGTCCGAGCCCGAGGTTGTCGAGCACGGTCTGCACGCGCGACTTGATTTCCGTGCCGTTGACGTTGCGTAGCTTCAGCCCATAGGCGACATTCTTCGCGACGCTCATGTGCGGCCACAGCGCATACGACTGAAAGACCAGGCCCAGGTTGCGTTTCTCGGCGGGCACTTCGATCCCGGCGGCTCCGTCGAACACGGCCTTCTCGTCGATCCGGATCACGCCGCTTTGCGGCGCTTCAAGGCCGGCGATCGCGCGCAGCAGGGTTGTCTTGCCGCTGCCCGAGGGCCCCAGCAGCGTGACCACCTCGCCGCGACTGAGCTGCATCGACACACCCTTGAGGATGGCGTTGCTGCCGTAGCTCAGATGCAGGTCTTTGACGTCGAGCTTAATCATGAAGGTTGACTCCGAATCGCAAAGCAACGGCGAGGCCCACGCCGACCAGCGCCACGTTGATGAGCGACAGCGCGGCGACCACGTCCGCCGCGCCGGTGCCCCAGAGCGAAACGAGCAGCGCACCGATCACTTCGGTGCCCGGACCGAGCAGATAGACGGCGGTCGAGTATTCGCGCTCGAAGATCATGAACACGAGCAACCAGCTTGCGAGCAATCCATAGCGGATCAGCGGCAAGGTCACGTCGCGACTGACACGGCCCGGGCTGGCACCCGCGCTGCGAGCCGCTTCTTCCAGTTCCGGTCCGACTTGCAGCAATGAGCTCGAGACCAGGCGCATGCCGTAGGCAATCCACACCACGGTGTAGGCGAGCCACACGCTGAACAAGGTCGAGCGCAGCGGCGCCAAGGGCGGGAAGAACAGGAATACCCACAGGAAGGCCAGGCCGGCAAGCAGCCCGGGCACTGCGCGCGGCACCAGCACCAGGTAGTCGACGAAGCGCGACCAGCCGTCGTTCTTGCGGTGCGTCGCCAAGCCGAGCGCCGTGTAGCAGGCCACCGCAAGCGCGCCCCCGATGATGCCGATCAGCACGGTGTTGACGATGCCGCGTACCAGCGTCGGTTGTTCGAACACCGCGCGGAAATGATCGAGCGTCAGGACCTGCAGCAGTTGCACCCCTTGGCCCCACTGGCTGACGAAGGCGCGCAGCGCGATGCCCGACAGCGGCACCACGATCGTGAGAAAAAGCCAAACGAAAACGATCGCGGCGGCAACCCAGCGCCAGGGTCCGAGTGGAAGCGGACGCTGGCGCCCCGCCTTGCCCTTGACCGTGACGAATTTTCCGGCGTTCTTCAGCAGATGCCGCTGCAGCATCACCAGCGGGAATGTGACCGCGACGATGCACACCGCCACCGCGGCCATCAGATGATAAGACGGTGTGCCGAGCTTGTTGGTCAGCTTGTAGAGATAGGTCGCGAGCACCAGATGGCCTTCGGGGTCTCCCAGGACCAGGGCCAGGCCGAAGATCTCGAAACCCAAAAAGAACACCAGTACGCCGGAAAAGAGCAGCGACGGCCTCACCATCGGCAAGCTCACGTCCCTGGCCACCTGAAACGGCGTCGAGCCCGCCATGCGCGCCGCCTCTTCCACATCCGAGCCCAGGCTCTTCAACGCCGAGGACGAGTAGAGATACACGTGCGGGACGTGCGTGAGGCCCGCGATGATCGCAATGCTGGTCAGCGAATAAACATTCCACGGCACGAAACCGATCAGGCCCTGGACCCATATCGAGTAAAAACCGACCGGCCCCGCGGATACGACATAGCCGAAGGCCAGCACCATCGGCGAGACGAACACGGGAATCAACAGCACCGGTTCGATCCAACGCTGCCCGGGCAGATCGGTACGAACCATCAGGAACGCGAGAATCCCGCCAAACGGCACGGCAATCAAAACCATTCCGCCCGCGATGATCAGCGAATTCTTGAATGCGTCCCAGAAGTCCGAATCCGCAAAGATGAATTCGAACGCGCCCACCCCGACACTCTTGTTCGGCATGAAGAACGGCGCGTTCAGCATGCTTTGATAAAAGATCAGCGCCAGCGGAAGGAACACTGCAGTGGCCGCCAGCGTGATGACGCTGGCGCGAGGCAGGTCGATGCGCATGCTTTACTTGCCGCCCTTGATCGCCTGCTGCCACTGCTTGATGAATTCCAGACGCTTGGTCTGTTCGAGGAAGCCGAGCAGTTCGGGGCCGACGGGGATCGGCTTGGCGGTCGTGCCGAGCGTCTTCTGGTAACCGGCCGCGGTCATTTCGCCTTCGACGTCGGCGCGGATCGAGCCCAGTTCGGCCTGGTTGCCGATGATCGTCTGGCCGCGTTTGGAAAGGATGTAATCGAGCCATAGCTTGGCCGCGTTCGGGTTCTTCGCGCTCTTGGACGCGAACATCACCCGCGACATCACCAGCGTGTAGTCCTTGGGCAGCACGATGCCGATGCTCGGATCCTTCTTCGCGCGCAACGCCGCGTAGGAGCTGAAGATGTTGAAGCCGAGCAGGTTTTCTCCCGAGCTGATGCGTTCCATCATCGTGCCCGCGCTTGATTGGAAGCGCGGCCCCGCAACGCCCAGCGCCTTCACGAATTCCCAGAACGCCGGGTTGTACTTGCTGTCCTGCGTGATCAGCATGAAGCCCACACCCGACTTCTCGATGTCGTAGGTCGTGACCTTGCCCTTGATCTTGTCGGCCTTCTGCGCGAACACCCGCATCATGTCGGCATGGCTCTGCGGCACCTCGTCGCCGGCCAAGAGGCGCTTGTTGTAGACGATCGCGATCGGCTCGTAGGTCGTGCCATAGGCCTCGTTCTTCCACACCGCCCAGGTCGGCAGGTTCGCAATCTCCGGCGATGCATAGGTCATCGCGCCGCCCTCGCTGACCAGCTTGATCTGCAGATCCATCGACGAACTCCACAGCACGTCGGCCGAGCCGGCTCCGGCGGCCCGTTCGCTGATGAAGCGGTTGTAGACCTCGGTCGAGTTCATATCGTTGTATTCGACCGAAATGCCCGGATAGAGCGCCTGAAAATCCTTGATCAGGAAACCAGCGGCGGCGGCGTCGGTGGTGCTGTAGACGACAACCTTGCCTTCCTTTTTCGCCGCGGCGATCGTATCGGCGTAGTTGGCCGGATAGCCGGCGGGTACCTGCGCAAGGCTGGCCGCGGGTGCGAGAACCATCGCAGCAAAGGCGGCAAGGACCGCCCTTCGATTTGCACTCATGTGTCGTCTCCTGTCGTTTGCGACGAGGCGCTCGCGCCTGCGCTGCGCCTCGTCGGGGGATGAAGTTAACCCGTGCTCTTCAATCGATCAATGGAAAGAGGGCATGCCACACCTTCGGCACGCCCTCTGCATCGCGCTCGCGTCGCCAGATTCTTGTCGAGAATCTGGTCCAGGAAGCTGAATCAGAATCTGAAGCGAAGGCCGAGCGCAATCTCCCTTTGCGAGTCACGGCCCTTGGGCGCGGGATCCTTGTACCCGTCGGTCGTTTTCAGATAGTCGGCGGCGAGATAAGCCTCGGTGCGCCGATCGAAGTGATAGAAGATCGACGCGTACAGAGTCTTTCGATTGCCGCTACCGGCGGTCCTGACACCGGTGGTATCGGTAAACGCCCGGACCGTGAAGCCACTTCCCGCAAAGCCCGCGTTCTTCGCCTTGAATACCTGGTACCCGAGTTCATAGTCGAACGGGCCCGCCGGCGTGAACTTGGCCGACAGCGTATACGCGTTGTCCTTGCGTTCGCCCACGATCGGCTGCTCGGCGGTGTAATGGAAATAGCCGGCATTGATTCGAATCAGCGGATTGAAAAGAACGTTGCCGCCAATCGAATAACTCTTGTGGACCAGCGAATTGATGTTGGCGCGATCGTAAAAGCCTGCGACATTGAATATTCCGCCGTTGTATCCGAATGCGACGGTCTCGGTCGTGTTTCTTTGGAACTGTCCAGGCACGTTTCCGAATTGATACGCAAGACCGGTATAAAAGCCCGAGCCCCATTTCTTTTTCCATACCACGCCGTTGTCGATGCGCGTACCGGACGCACTCGCCGCGTAGAAGATCAGCTGCTTGAAGTTGTTGGTATTGCTGTAGCCGCCTTCTTCGAGAGAGACAGCCGCCGCTCCGTAGGGGTCGCCGTAAATGCCCGAATAGTCTCGTGCAAGCGCATTCTGTCTGCCGAAGGTGATCTTGCCCAATTCATCGCTTTCAAACCCGACCCAGGCGTCGCGGTTGAACAATACGCCGGCGGTGTCTTCTGCCCCATTGCGAATATCGAATTCGCTTTCGAGCTTGAAGATCACGCTCGGTACATTCGATGCAAGCGCGTGCTTTCCGGTCAGTCCCCAGCGGTTCCCGCTGAACCACGAAACCTGATATCCCGTGGTGTGATGGCCGGCCGCGTCCGCGTTGTTGATGTTGCTCAACGTGACGTCCAGCAAGCCGTACAAGGTCACGCTGTCGGCTGGCGTGATCTGGAACGTGATGCCCGAGCCGACGTCGTTGGTTGCCGCGACCAGCCGCTCGGCCGGGGTCTGCGCTGCGTCGGATGACCACGCCTTGGCGATGGCTTCCTTGAACCCTTCGCCCTGCGACGCGGCTTGCTGGGATGCGGCCGGCTGCGCGACCGGTTGCGCGGCCAATTTCTCGTCGAGTCTTTTCTCGAGCGCCTCGAGTCGCAAGCGCTGCGCTTCTAGCCGCTTCTGCTGCGCGTCGAGGAGAGCGCGTTGTTCGGCAACCTCTTTTTTGAGGTCCGAGCTTTCGTCGGCAAATGCCTGCCCGACGGGAAGCGAAAGAACTGCACACACGCCAACAACCGAAATGCCAAACCCCAATTTCTTCAGCATGTTGTCCCCCCTGTAGTCCATGCGTTTTCTCGTGCGAATATTGATTCCCAGGTCCCGGTTCGATACGACCAGGATCCAGGGCACGGCTGCAAAGTAAGCTGCGCCCTACGCGCAAAATAATACGGCAGCCCGATTCTCCGCACGTATTTCAAAAGATAAAAGCGAGAGAATCGAATCGATTGTTGTTTTCCTGCCAGCGCTATCGAGCGGCTCACGACGAACCCACTGGAATCATCGGAATGTTGCAGAGGAATAATCTTCTTCCCGCGATCGCAGTGATCGCCCTTCTCGTGTCGGGATGCGCCGTCGATTCAACTGTTCCGGTCTCGCCTATTCGCATTCCGGTAGAACTCCATAGCGGCATGCCGACCATATCAGTCGGCATTGCCGGCAAGACTCTCAAACTCTTCGTCGATTCGGCCGGCTACAACGCGATTGCGCTGACCGGTCCCGAGTTGCTGCGCGTACCCGTGAATTATTCGGGCGAATCGACGCGATCGACCAATGCCTCCGGCGAGATATACGAATCCCGCCGATTCATCGCGCCCGATGTCGTCCTGGGCGGGGTGGTGATCGGCGATCTCGACGGCAGCGAGTTCGTATTTCCAGCCGCTGCCGCGCCGCCGGATCGCAATGGCTATATCGGATTCGCGCTGCTCGGTCGATTTCTCGTCGTCGTCGATTATCCCGATCACGAGATACGGCTGTATCCCTCGGGATCGACCGCCGCGTTCTCGCGTGAATGCGGCGCGAAGCAATTCGATATCGACATCGTCGATGGCGTCGCGCAGTCGGTCGCGCACACGAGCGCCGGCTCGCTGGTGTTTTCCTGGGACACAGGTTCGACACGCAGCGTGATTCGTCCTTCGGCCGTCGGCATGACGGCCGCCGACGCCAAAGCCGCACTCGTTACGCGCACGCATCGCATGAGCCGCTTCGTGCTGGGCACAAAGGACGCGGGGCCGCAGGATTTCGTGGTAATCGATTACGCCGGGATCGGCGTGGACGGCGTTCTCGGAACCGATTTCTTCCGCGCGCGCGCCGTGTGCCTGGACTTTCCGCAAGGTGCTGGCGCCTTCAGGTAGTTCCTGTTAGCGTGCGTTCGAGTTTCCGACCCACCCGACCTGAAGGAACGAGCTCATGAAATCGATACATGCCAGGACTCTCCTGATCGCATCGTTTTGCGCGATGTCGATGACCGCCCAGGCGCAATACGGATCCCCCGCCACGCCTGCCGAAAAATCCAGCGCCGCGGGACGCGCCGGCGAGCAACGAATGTCCGACTCCGATATGCGCTCATACCGGGAAGGGCGCCGGGCCTGCAACAAGATGTCGGGCGCCGAGCAGGAGTCCTGTCGCAAGCAACTCAGCGCCAAATACGTCGACAAGCAATGCCGCAACCTGGCGGGCACGCAACTCGACGATTGCCTGCGGACTACATACCCCGGCGAATAAGCCGAGCGTGACGCGCGCGACGCGGGTCGCGCGCTATTTCGCGGCGCTGGCGCCGGTGCTCTTGTAAACCTGCTGGACCAGATCCCTGCCGATCCGCGATTCCATTTCCTGGTGGACCGGCCACATGGTCTTCTTCCACTCGGCCCGCTGCGCATCGGTGAGCTCGATCACCTGGGCAGTCCCCGAAGCCCTGATCTTCGCGAGCGCATCGTTGTTCTCCTGGGCCATCAGCGTCTGCTCGTATTCGGTCGCGTCCTTGATCGACGATGCAACGATCGCCTGCAGATCGGGCGGCAGAGAATTCCAGAACGGCTTGTTCATGATCACCGCGTAGCCGGTGTGCGTGTGGTACGTGAGCGTGATGAACTTCTGCACCTCGAGATACTTCTGCGACGTGTAGCTCGACAGGATGTTCTCGGTGCCGTCCACCACCCCGGTCTGCAGAGCCTGGTACACCTCGGAGAACGCCATCACCTGCGGCAATGCGCCCAGCGAGCGCTCGTTGGCCTCGAGCACCTTCGAAGACGGGATGCGCATCTTCAGGCCCTTGACGTCCGCGGGGGTGCGCAAGGGTTTGTTGGCGGAGATCACGTGAAAGCCGCCGCTCCAGAATGCGAGGCCCTTGATGTTGCGCGGCTCGAGCAGGCCGAACAACTCCTGCCCGATTGCGCCGCGCGTGACGCGCTGAAAGGCCGCGTCGTCGGGAAAGATATAAGGCAGGTCGAAGATCTCGAACTGTCGCAGACCGAGCGGACCGAACTTCGACAGCGAAGGCGCGAGCATCTGGACCGCACCCAGTTGCAGCGCTTCGAGTTCTTCCTTGTCCTTGTAGAGCACCGAGTTGGGATAGACCTCGACCCTGATGCGACCCTTCGACCGTTCTTCAGTCAATTGCTTGAAGCGCTCGGCACCCTTGCCCTTGGGCGTATCGACCGTGACGACGTGGCTGAACTTTTCGCGCGTCAATGCCGAAGCGCCGGGATCAGCGCGATCAGGCCGTCGACGATCAGCTCGACCCCGAGCGCGGCGAGCATCAAGCCCATCAGGCGCGTCGCCACGTTGATGCCGGTGCGCCCGAGCGCGCGGCTGATCGGGTCCGCGGCCGAGAGCGCGAGGAACACCAGGAGCGCGATCGCGACGCCACTTCCGATCAGGCTCGCCCGCTGCAACCACGTCTCGGCCTTGTCGGCATAGATGATGACGGTGCTGATCGTGCCGGGTCCGGTCAGCAGCGGGATCGCGAGCGGGACCACCGCGATGTTCTCCTTGAGCTCGCCTTCGACGGCCTCTTCGGGCGTGGTCTTGGTTCCACCCGGCTGCGCGTTGATCATCGAGATCGCCATCAGCAGCATGATGATGCCGCCGCCGACCTGGAACGAGTTGACCGAGATGCCGAAGAAGTTGATGACCTGCTGACCGAGCAGCGTCGTGAAGGCGATCACGAACGCCACCGTGATCGACGCGATGCGCACGATGTGGCGGCGTTCGGCGCGGGTGTTGGTGGCGGTGAAGCTGATGAAGAACGGAATGGCGCCCAGTGGATTGACGAGCGCGAGCAGCGAGATGAAGGTCTTGAAGCTGTCCATGCCGGGCTTTCCCGATGTCCCTACACCTGGTAGTCGTCGCCGGCTTCGTGCAGATCGCCGCGCACCAGGCGCTCGATCATCGATCGATCGAACGCGGGCGCGACCAGGCCGATGAAGTCGTGCACATAGCCGCGCAGGGTTGCGCCGCGCTTGACGGCCAGATGCGTGACCTGGGATCCGAACAGATGCCCCGCAGGAATCGCGACCAGACCCGAGTCGCGCTGTGCGTCATAGGCGATGTTGGCGACGATGCCGACGCCCAGGCCCGCTTCCACATAGGTCTTGATGACGTCGGCATCGATCGCCGCCAGCACGATGTCGGGCGCGAGATGCCGGAGCGCGAAGGCTTCGTCGATGCGCCTGCGGCCCGCGAATGCGGTGGCGTAAGTCACCAGCGGGTAAGCACCGAGCAGATCGAGCGACAGGGTCTTGCCCCTGGTCTGCGCGAGCAGCGGATGCCCGTGCGGCACGATCACCGCGTGCTCCCACGTGAAGCACGGCACGCTCACGAGACCATCGACGTCGGCGATCGCTTCGGTCGCCATCGCGATGTCGGCCTCGTCGCGCAACACCATCTCGGCCAGCTGGCGCGGACTGCCCTGGAGCAGCGCGAGATGCACGTCGGGATGGCGCTCGCGAAACGCGTGCACGACGCGAGGCAAGGTGTAGCGCGCCTGCGTGTGCGTGGTGGCGATGGTGAGGTTGCCGTGCTCCTGCGCCGAGAAGTCCTGTCCGACGCGCTTGAGGTTTTCGGCCTCGAGCAACACGCGTTCGATGACCGGCAGGATCGCGCGCCCGGGTTCGGTCAGGGACTTCAGGCGTCGGCCGTGACGAACGAAGATCGGAAACCCGAGTTCCTCTTCGAACTCAATGATGGCCTTCGATACGCCCGGCTGCGAGGTGTGCAGCGCCTCGGCCGCGAGCGTCAGGTTGAAGTTCCTGCGCACGGCCTCGCGCACGAAGCGGAGCTGGTTGAAATTCATGCGCCGGGCTGGTTGAACTTCATGCGCAACCCGGGCGCCGTCAGACTACCGCGCCGGTCTCTTCCTTCTTGATCGGCTTGACGAGATCTTCGCGCTTGACGCCCAGCCACTTGGTGATCGGCGCCATCACCAGCACCGACGAATAGATGCCGAAGAGGATGCCGATCGTCAGTGCGAGCGCGAAGAAGTGCAGCGTCGGGCCGCCGAAGAACAGCATCGACAACACCATCGTCTCGGTGAGGCCGTGCGTGATGACGGTGCGGCTCATGGTTCTGGTGATCGCGTTGTCGATCACGTGATCGACGGTGGCCTTCCTCATCGTCCTGAAGTTCTCGCGGATCCGGTCGGCGATCACGACCGACTCGTTGACCGAGTAGCCGAGCACCGCAAGCGCGGCCGCCAGCACCGACAGCGAGAACTCCCATTGGAAGAACGCGAAGAACCCGAGAATGATGACGACGTCGTGCAGGTTCGCGACGATGGCCGCGACCGCGAATTTCCATTCGAAGCGCAACGCGAGATAGATGACGATGCCGATGATCACGAACAGCAGCGCGAGGCTGCCGTCGGTGGCGAGTTCCTGACCGACCTGGGGCCCGACGAACTCGACGCGCGTGATCTTGGGATCGGCACCGCCTGCGGTCAGCACGGCCGACGTGAGCTTGGCCGCGTCGAGCTTGGCATCGGGCGTCGCGATCGACGGCGAACCGGCCACGTCTTTCAGCGACAGGCGCAGCAACACATCCCGCGAGGTTCCAAAATTCTGCACCTGCGGCTCGACCACGCCGGCTTTCTGCATCGCCGAGCGCAGACCTTCGATGTTGGCCGGCTGCGCATAGCTTGCCTCGACCACCACGCCACCGGTGAACTCGATGCTGAAGTTCAAGCCGCGCGAAATGAGGAAGAACACGGCCAGGATGAAGGTGATCAACGAGATGACGTTGAACACCAGCGCATGGCGCATGAAGGGGATGTCGCGGCGAATGCGGAAGAATTCCATGCGGGTTCGGTCTGTCTGTTTGGTTCGTTACGCGGGTTTCCAGACCTGCCCGATCGCCACGCTCGTGAGCTTCTTCTTGCGACCGTAAACCAGGTTCACGATGCCGCGGGATACGAACACCGACGAGAAGATCGACGTGAGTATGCCCAGGCAATGCACGACCGCGAAGCCGCGGATCGGGCCCGACCCGAACGCGAGCAATGCAAGGCCGGCGATCAGGGTCGTCACGTTGGAATCGAGAATCGTGCCGAACGCGCGTTCATAGCCTTCGGAGATCGCGGCCTGCGGCGACTTGCCGTTGCGCAACTCCTCGCGGATGCGCTCGTTGATCAGCACGTTCGAGTCGATCGCCATGCCCAGCGCCAGCGCGATCGCGGCGATGCCCGGCAAAGTCAGCGTCGCCTGCAGCATCGACAGCAGCGCGATCAGGAACAACAGGTTCGATGCGAGCGCGATCACCGAGATCACGCCGAACAACATGTAGTAGAGGATCATGAAGACCGCGATGGCCGCGAAGCCGTACACCGTCGACAGAAAGCCGCGACGGATGTTGTCGGCGCCCAGCGACGGGCCGATGCTGCGCTCTTCGATGATCTCCATCGGCGCGGCCAGCGAGCCCGCGCGCAACAGCAGCGCCGTGTCGTTGGTTTCCGAAGTCGTGAAGCGGCCGGTAATCTGGAAGCGACTGCTGAACTCGCCTTGAATGACAGGCGCGGTGATGACTTCACCCTTGCCCTTCTCGAACAGGATCAGCGCCATGCGCTTGCCGATGTTCTCGCGCGTGGTGTCGCGCAGCGCGCGCGCCCCCTTCGCATCGACGTTCAGACTGACGGACGGCTGCTGGTTCTGATCGAAGCCGGGTTGCGCGTCGGTCAGGTTGTCGCCCGAGAACACGACCTGCTTCTTGACCAAGAGCGGCGTGCCATTGCGATCGGTGAAGCGATCGTCGCCGAACGGCACGGTGCCCTGACCCACTGCTGAACTCGCTTCGGGCGACTCGTCGACCATTCGCGCCTCGAGCGTCGCGGTGCGCCCGATGATGTCCTTGGCTTTGGCGGTGTCCTGCACGCCCGGCAGCTGAACGACGATGCGGTCGTTGCCCTGCTGCTGGATCACCGGCTCGGAAACACCGAGCTGATTGACGCGGTTGTGCAGCGTGCTGATGTTCTGCTTCAACGCGTTCTCCTGCACGCGCTTGATGGCCTCGGGCCTGAACGTCGCGACCAGCTTGGTGGCCGCCGCGCCGTCGTTCTGGGTCGCGAAGATCATGTCGGGCAGACCGTCCTCGAGCACCGGCCGCGCCGCTCCCGCGGTCTCCGTATCGTTGAACGCGATCTCGATCGTGTTGCCGTTCTTGGCGATGCCGTTGTGGCGAATGTTCTTGTCGCGCAGCAAAGTGCGCGCATCGCCGGTCAGCGCGTCGACGCGCTTGGACAACGCGCTCTTCATGTCGACCTGCATCAGGAAGTGCACGCCGCCGCGAAGATCGAGGCCGAGGTACATCGGCAATGCGTGGATCGCCGTCAACCAGCGCGGCGAATCGGCGACGAGGTTGAGCGCGACCACGTAGGTCGGATCGTCGGCGCTCGGATTCAGGTTCTTCTGTAGCGCGTCCTTGGCGCGCAACTGCGCGTCGTTGTCGGAGACGCGCACGCGCACCGAGGGCGATTGGCCGTTGTCGAAGAATATGCCGGTGGGAGTGATGCCGGCCTTCTTCAGGATGTCGTCGATGCGATTCATCATCGACGCATCGACCTTGACGGTGGCCTTGCCGCTCGTGACCTGCACGGCCGGCGCTTCACCGAATACGTTCGGCAATGCGTAGAAGAGACCGACCGCGAGTGCGACTGCGATGACGATGTATTTCCAGAGGGGATAACGATTCATGGCTAGTTGCTGACGATCCGGGTTTCGCTGCCGTCAGATCGCCTTGACCGTGCCCTTGGGCAACAGGGCCTGGATGGCCGCTTTCTGTATCGTCATCTCGACCGCGCCGCCGCTGCCGACGACATTGCCGACTTCGATCACGACATACTGATCGGTGACCTTGTTGACCTTGCCAAGCACGCCGCCCGAGGTGATCACTTCATCGCCGCTCTTCAAGGCTTCCATCATCGTTCGCTGATCCTTCGAACGCTTCTGCTGCGGACGAATCAAGAGGAAATAGAACGCGACGATCATCAGCGCAGGAAGCGCCATCTGCTCGATGGAAAAACCAGGGGCGGCAGCGGCCGTGCCTGCGGCCTGCGCGTACGCGTTTGAAATGAACACGGTCGATTCTCCAGAAGACGGCTTGACGTGGCGCGGCTCGAAGAGCCCGGCGCTTGCCAAAAAAGACAGCCGGCGATTGTAGCATCGGCGTTTGCGTCGGCTCCTCGCGCGAGGCTTGCCGGATGCGAACCATGCGCGACTCGTGCGAGTCCTCGCGCGTCGTATGGCCCGCGTGCGATCTGCGCTCGCGTCCCGCTCATATCCGGTTCAGGTCGCGGATACCCCGCGCGCGCGATCCTCCCGGAAGCGCGCGACAAAATCGGCGAGGCGTCCTTCGGCGATCGCATCGCGCAAGCCCGCCATCAACCATTGGTAATAGTGCAGGTTGTGCAGCGTATTCAGGCGGGCGCCGAGGATCTCGCCGACGCGCGACAGGTGATGCAGATACGCGCGCGAGAAGCGCCGGCACGTCGGGCAGCCGCAGGTCTCGTCGATCGCTTGCACGTCGTCCTTGTAGCGCGCGTTGCGCAGCTTGAGATCGCCGTAGCGCGTGAACAGCCAGCCGTTGCGCGCATTGCGCGTGGGCATGACGCAATCGAACATGTCGATGCCGCGCATCACGCCATCGACGAGATCCTCGGGAGTACCCACGCCCATCAGGTAGCGTGGGCGTTCGCTCGGCAGGCGCGGGCCGACGTGATCGAGGATGCGCATCATGTCTTCCTTGGGCTCGCCCACCGAGAGGCCGCCGATCGCGTAGCCGTCGAAGCCGATCTCGGTCAATCCCGCCAGCGACTCGTCGCGCAGCAGCTCGTGCATGCCGCCCTGGACGATGCCGAACAGCGCGTTGGGATTCTCGAGTGCGCGATGCGCATCGTGCGAGCGCCGCGCCCATCGCAATGAAAGTCGCATCGACGAGGCCGCGTCGGCGATGGACGTTTGAACGCCCGCGGTCTCGTAGGGTGTGCATTCGTCGAACACCATCACCACGTCGGCATTGAGGACGCGCTGGATGCGCATCGATTCCTCGGGGGTGAGAAAAAGGCGATCGCCGTTGATGGGGGACGCGAAGGCAACGCCTTCTTCGGCGATCTTGCGCATCGCACCGAGGCTCCACACCTGAAAGCCGCCGGAATCGGTGAGCATCGGTTTGTCCCAACCGATATATGCATGAAGGCCGCCGAACTTGCCGACAACATCGAGACCCGGTCGCAACCAAAGGTGGAAGGTATTGCCGAGAATGATCTGCGCACCGAGCGTGGCGAGCTCGTCAGGGCTAACGGCCTTGACGGCACCGTAAGTACCCACTGGCATGAAAGCCGGCGTATCCACATGGCCGTGGATCAACGAGAGGCGCCCGCGACGGGCGCCTGCGTCGGTGGCGAGGAGTTCGAATTTCATCGCGCGTGTTCGGCGCCATCGGGATTGGGCCGTGCATCGAGCGAAGGCTCGATCAGCATCGCGTCTCCATAGCTGAAGAATCGATAGCGTTGTTCGATGGCGTGGCTGTAGGCCGCGCGGATGCGCTCGAGCCCGGCGAAGGCCGAAACCAGCATCAGCAGCGTGGACTGCGGGAGGTGGAAATTGGTGACCATCAAGTCGACCGTCCTGAAGAGATAGCCGGGCGTGATGAAGAGGCGCGTCGTGTCCGGGCCTTCCCGCATCCGGCCGTCGGCGTCGCTGGCCGATTCGAGCGCGCGAAGGGTCGTCGTTCCCACGGCGACAATTCGGCCTTTGCGCGCGCGGGTGGCTGCAATCGCCGCGATCAGCGTTCCGGGGATCGTGTAGCGCTCCTCGTGCATGACGTGCTCGGACAGGTCATCGACGCGCACCGGCACGAAGGTGCCTGCGCCGACGTGCAGCGTCAATGTCGCAGTCGATATGCCGCGCGCCGCGAGCGCGGTCAGCATGGCTGGGTCGAAATGCAGTCCGGCCGTGGGCGCGGCCACTGCACCGGGCTCGCGCGCCCAGATGGTTTGATAGCGCTCCGTATCGACCGCGTCCGGCGCGTGCTCTATATAGGGTGGAAGCGGCAATCGACCGTGCGCCTCGAGAACTCTCTCGAGGTCGGTATCGAAATCCAGCAGATAGAAATCGCTCTCGCGCGCGACGACGCTGGCGTAACACGGCGATTCATCGGGGCCGAAGCGGATGCGTGAACCCGCCTTGGGCGCATGACTCGCGCGCAATTGCGCACGAGCGCGTCGCGCGCTTTCGATACGCTCGACCAGGATCTCGACGCGGCCGCCCGTTTCCTTGATTCCGAACAAACGCGCGTTGATGACGCGCGTGTCGTTGAAGACCAGCAGATCGCCGGCACGCAGCAGCGATGGCAGGTCGACGAATTGGCGATCCTCGGTTGCGTCGCGCGCGCAAACCAGCAATCGACTTGCCGATCGCTCGGCCAGCGGGTGCTGGGCAATCAACTGGTCGGGAAGTGCAAAATCGAAATCGTGGCGACGCAAAGCGGAGGGAACCAAGATCGGTATGCAGTCGCAGGTTTAACTCGCCCGCGTGGGTTTCAGTGAGTCGGGCAGGTACGATTCAAACAACCCGCATTCGGACTCACAAAAGAAAAAAGCCCCGACCTTCCGGTCGGGGCTTTCGCATAAGAGCCTGACGATAACCTACTTTCACAAGCGAGCTGCTCACTATCATCGGCGCAAAGGCGTTTCACGGTCCTGTTCGGGATGGGAAGGGGTGGTTCCACC
>JBBQCA010000058.1:0-15030 GCA_038318315.1 Burkholderiales bacterium
CGATGACCGGCGGGCAGCCGGTCGACGGCCAGATCAGCGTGCTCGCGATCGCGCGCCAGGTCGACTCCGAAGGCGCGAAGCGCGTAGTCGTAGTCAGCGACGAGCCCGAGAAGCACGATGCAGATCGCTCGCGCTTTCCCACGGGCACTACCTTTCATCACCGCTCCGAACTCGATCGCGTGCAGCGCGAGCTGCGCGAGATCGCGGGTGTGACGGTGCTGATCTACGACCAGACCTGCGCGGCCGAGAAGCGGCGCCGCCGGAAGAAGCATCAGTATCCCGACCCGCCGCGCCGGGTGTTCATCAACACCGCGGTGTGCGAAGGCTGCGGCGATTGCGGCGCGCAATCGAACTGCCTGTCGATCGTGCCGGTCGAGACCGCGTTCGGTCGCAAGCGGATGATCGAGCAGCCGTCGTGCAACAAGGATTATTCGTGCGTGAACGGCTTCTGCCCGAGCTTCGTGTCGGTGCACGGTGGCCGCGTGCGCAAGTGGGACGGCGGGCGCGCGAGCGAGAGCGGCGACCCGACCCATTCGCTGGAGCGCGACAGCGGCGAGAGCCGACTGCCGGTGGGCGCCGATCCGCCCGCCGCGCACGCCGGCCATGCGGCGAGCGTGTTCGAGCGTCTGCACGAACTCGTCGATGCGTTGCCGACGCCGGCGGCGCACGTGTGGGATGCGCCTTACGACCTGCTGGTTGCGGGCGTGGGCGGGACCGGTGTGGTCACGGTCGGTGCGCTGATCGCGATGGCTGCGAACCTCGAAGGCAAGAGCGCGTCGGTGCTCGACTTCATGGGCTTTGCGCAAAAGGGCGGCATGGTGCTGTCGTACGTGCGCGTGGCCGACATCGCGTCGCGACTGAACCAGGTGCGCATCGACACGCAGCAGGCCGACGCGATTCTCGCGTGCGACATGGTGGTGGGTGCGAGCAACGATGCCTTGCAGACGGCCAAGCATGGCCGCACGCGCATCCTGGTGAACACGCATGAGATCCACACCGCGAGCTTCGTGCACAACCCCGATGCCGACCTGCACATCGACGCCTTGCTCGCGAAGATGCACCACGCGGTGGGCGCAGAACTCGTGACGGCGTGCGATGCGCAGCGCCTGTCGCAGCAACTGCTGGGCGACACCATCGGTGCGAACATCTGCATGATGGGCTTCGCGTGGCAGTTGGGACTGGTGCCGCTAAGCCTCGCGTCGTTGTCGCACGCGATCCAGCTCAACGGCATCGCGATCGAGATGAACCGGTCTGCGTTCGCGCTTGGCCGGCTTGCGGCATCCGACGCGGCGGCAGTCGATGCGCTGCTTGCGCCCACGACATTGCCTTCGAGCCAGCCTGACGCATCCGACGACCTCGACGCGATCGTCATGCAGCGCGAGGCTTTCCTTAGGGCTTTCCAGGACGCGGCGTATGCGCGCCGCTATCGTGTATTGGTCGATCGGGTGAGGGCGGCCGAGTCCGCGGCCGAGCGCGCGATCGGGACCAATGAAACGGAGCTGCCGATCACGCGTGCCGTCGCACGCAACTACGCGAAGCTGATGGCCTATAAGGACGAGTACGAAGTCGCGCGCCTGTTCACCGACGGCGCTTTTCAGCGCCAGCTCGACGCGCAATTCGACGGCGACTACCGGCTCGAATTCCACATGGCACCGCCGCTCTTGTCCAAGCCCGGCCCGCATGGCGAGCCTGCGAAGAAGATGCGCTTCGGTGCGTGGATGCGGCCGGCCCTGAAGATACTTGCCAAAGGCAAGCATCTGCGCGGCACCGCCTTCGATCCCTTCGGCTATCTGCTGGATCGTCGCATCGAACGCGAACTGATTGCGGATTACGAGCGAACCATCGCGTCTCTATTGGACCGACTGTCGCCGGACACGTCGCCCACCATCGCCACGATCGCCGCGCTGCCCGAACGCATCCGCGGATATGGGCATGTCAAGCTCGCAAGTCTGCGTGCGGCCAAGGATCGCGAGCGCGAGATGCTGGCTCGCCTCGGCTTGCCGTTCGAAACGGGCGATGCAACCAGGCATGCGTTGAGTGGTGCGAAGCCCGCCTCCAAGCTCGAGGCGATCCCGGTGGTCGTCAGTCGATGATGATGAGGACATGCGAATGAGCAATGTGGGCGTGATCGGCCTCGGAGCGATGGGCTCCGGGATGGCGAAGTCGCTGCGGCGAGCGGGGCACTCGGTATCGGTCTGCGACGCGCGACAGGATGTGGCCGCTGCGTTCGCCGCCGAAGGCGGCACGGCGTGCGTCACGCCGGCCGAGCTGGCGCGCCACTGCGACGTACTCGTATCGGTGGTCGTCAATGCCGAGCAGACCGAAGCGGTGCTGTTCGCCGAGAACGGCGCCGCTGCCGCCATGCCGCGCGGGAGCGTCTTCGTGATGTGCTCGACGGTCGACCCGAACTGGTCGGTCGCGCTCGAGGCGCGGCTGGAAGCGCTCGGGATCCTGTACCTCGATGCGCCGATCTCCGGGGGCGCAGCGAAGGCCGCGTCGGGCGAGATGACCATGATGACCGCCGGCAAGCCAGCGGCCTATGCACGCTGCGGGTCGCTGCTCGAGGCGATGGCGGCCAAGGTCTACAAGCTGGGCGACCGCGCTGGCAATGGCAGCAAGGTGAAGATCATCAATCAGCTGCTCGCGGGTGTGCACATCGCCGCGGCTGCCGAGGCGATGGCGCTCGGGCTTCGCGAGGGTGTGGACGCGGCCGCGCTGTACGAGGTGATCACGCACAGCGCGGGCAACAGCTGGATGTTCGAGAACCGCATGGCCCATGTGCTCGCGGGCGATTACACGCCGCTGTCGGCGGTCGACATCTTCGTCAAGGACCTCGGGCTGGTGCTCGATACCGCGCGCGCCACCAAATTCCCGTTGCCGCTGGCGAGCACGGCGCACCAGATGTTCATGCAGGCCTCGACCGCGGGCTTCGGCCGCGAGGACGACGCGGCGGTCATCAAGGTGTTCCCCGGCATCGAACTGCCGAAGCCCTGAAGCTCGTCATGGGCAACGTCCTTCTCGGTTGCATCGCCGACGATTTCACCGGCGCCACCGATCTGGCCAACAACCTCGTGCGCGCAGGCATGCGCGCGGTGCAGACGATCGGAATTCCGGCCGATGCTGCCGCGATCGAGGCCGACGCTGTCGTCGTGGCATTGAAGTCACGCACCGTTCCGGCTGCCGAGGCCGTGTCGCAGTCGGTGGCGGCCTGCCGCTGGCTTCGTTCGCTCGGCGCGCAGCAGATCTACTTCAAGGTCTGCTCGACCTTCGACTCAACGCCTCGCGGCAATATTGGCCCGGTGATGGAGGCGCTGATGGACGAGCTCGGCTGCGATTTCAGCATCGTCACGCCGGCGTTCCCTGACAACGGACGAACGGTGTTCAAAGGACATCTGTTCGTGGGCGATGTGCTGCTGTCCGACAGCGGCATGCACGATCATCCGCTGACGCCGATGACCGACGCCAATCTCGTGCGCGTCCTGCAAGCGCAACTCGACCCGGTTCGCGGTCGTCGTGTCGGCCTGCTCGATCATCGCTGCGTCGGCAGCGAGCCGGCCGTCATCGCACACCGCATCGCCGAGTTGCGATCGCAAGGCTTTGCGTTGGCGATCGCCGACGCCGTGAGCAACCAAGATCTGGTGCGGCTGGGCGCTGCCGTCGAAGACCTGTCGCTGGTCTGTGCCGGTTCGGGCCTGGCGATCGGCCTGCCCGCCAACTGGGGCATTTCCCCGTCGACCGATTCGGCGCGCCTTCCCACTGCGCATGGACGCAAGGCGATCGTGTCGGGCAGCTGCTCGCAGGCGACCAACGCGCAGGTGGCCCGCTTCGTCGAGGCCGGCGGTGCGGTGCGCGCGCTGGACCCACTGGTCCTCGCGACGCACGAGGATGCGCTCGAAGGAATCATCACCGCATTGGCCGAGTGGGCCGAGGGCCAGTGGCGCGCGCGGCCGGACCAGCCCGTTCTGGTCTACAGCACGGCGAACGCGGATGCGGTGAGAGCGGTGCAGGCACGCCTTGGGGTCGCGCAAGGCGGCGCGCTGGTCGAGCGGGCGCTGGCCGCCGCCGCGCGTCAGCTGGTGGAGCGGGGTGTGCGGCAGCTCGTCGTCGCCGGAGGCGAGACCTCGGGTGCCTGCGTGCAGGCGCTGCAGATCGCGCAGTTGCGGATCGGCAGTCAGATCGACCCGGGCGTGCCCTGGTGCCATGCAGTCTCGCGCGTCGCGAACGGCGAAGGGATGCACATCGCGCTCAAGTCGGGCAACTTCGGCAGCGACGATTTCTTCATCAAGGCTTTCGAGGGGCTCGCATGACCGAAGCAGAACTGCGTCTCGAGATCTGTCGCGTCGGTCGTTCGCTGTTCGAGCGCGGCTACGTTCACGCGAGCGCGGGCAACATCAGCGTGCGCCTGTCGGATGGATTCCTGATCACGCCCACCGACGCGTGCCTCGGTTTCCTGGACCCCGAGCGATTGTCCAAGGTCGCGCCCGACGGCGTGCAATCGAGCGGCGATCCCGCAAGCAAGACGCTGGCGCTGCATCGCCGGATCTACGCTGCCGATCCCGAGGCCCACTGCGTGATCCACACGCATTCGACGCACCTCGTCGCGCTCTCGCTCTCCGGCGTGTGGAGTCCCGACGACATCGTGCCGCCGATCACGCCCTACTACGTGATGAAGGTCGGCCACGTGCCGCAAATCGAGTACCACTGTCCGGGAGATACGGCCGCAGGCGAGCGCGTTGCGGAAGCGATCACCCGTTTTCGTGCGCGCGGCACACCGATCCGCGCCGTGCTGCTCGAGCGCCTCGGCCCCAACGTGTGGCACCGCACGCCCGCTGCCGCGATGGCCGTGCTCGAAGAACTCGAGGAGACTGCGCGCTTGTGGCTGATCACGCGGCCCAGGCCCGCCGCGCTCTCGCAAGCCCGCATCGATGAATTGCGCGTGCGCTTCGTCGCGTCCTGGTAGGAGTTCGCGCCATGCCTCGCTTCGCCGCCAACCTGAGCATGATGTACACCGAACATCCGTTCCTCCACCGCTTCGAAGCGGCCGCGCGCGACGGCTTCACCGCGGTCGAATATTTGTTTCCGTATGAATATCGCGCGGACGAACTGGCCGCGCTGCTGAAGACGTACGGCTTGCACCAGGTGCTTTTCAACGCGCCACCCGGCGATTGGGCCGCCGGTGAGACCTCTATCACTGCCAGATCGTCGAGGGCGATGTCGCGATGAAGCTGCGCGCCTATCTGCCGACGGGCCACGTTGGTCATTTGCAGATCGCCGGCGTTCCGGAACGGCACGAACCCGATGTCGGGGAATTGAATTACCCGTATCTATTCGGCGTGATCGACGAATTGGGCTTCGAGGGATGGGTGGGATGCGAGTACCGGCCGAAGACTTCGTCTTCGGAAGGACTCGCCTGGCTCCGCCGTGTCCGCGGCGCGTAGCGCCTTCGAGAACGAGGCTGTGCGCGCTGCAGTCTCAGGAAGCGAAGCCGCGCTGCGAGCCCGCGAAGAAGATGCGCTTCGGACCGTGGATGCGACCGGACCTGGAATTACTTGCCCGAGGCAAGCATCTGCCGATGCCTGCCATCGCCGATGACGCCGCTGGCACGTAACGCGATCGGTGGTTCCTCTCGTCAGGACGCCCCCGCGAGCAACTCACGCGCGTGCTTGCGCGTGGTGGTCGTGATTGCAAGTCCTCCGAGCATGCGGGCCACTTCATCGACGCGCGTCGTTCCGTCGAGCTTCTCGATGCGTGTCAGCGCGAACTCATCGTCGGTTTCCTTGCGCACCGCGAAGTGACCGTTGCCGAGCGCGGCGACCTGCGGCAAGTGAGTGACGCACAACACCTGACGGGTCTCGCCCAGTCTTCGCAACAGTCGGCCGACAACTTCCGCCACAGCGCCGCCGATGCCGCTGTCGACCTCGTCGAAGATCAGCGTGGGCACGGTCGTCGCGACGCTCGCGATCACCGAGATCGCGAGACTGATACGCGCGAGCTCGCCGCCCGATGCGACTTTCGCCAGCGCGCGCGGAGTCGAGCCGGGGTGCGCGGCGACGCGAAACTCGATGTCTTCCAGGCCGTGCGCGGTCGGCTCGCTGGGCGGCAGCGCGATCTCGAAGCGGCCGCCGGTCATGTTGAGCGATTGCATCGCTTCGGTGATGGCGTCGGCGAGTTGTCTGGCGGCGATTGCGCGGCGTGACGACAGACCCTCTGCGATCTTTCGATAGTGGGCGGCGGCCGCGGCTTCGTGCGCGCGCAACGCATCGATGTCGCTCGCGCCTTCGAGTGCGGCGAGGCGGCTCTTCTTCGCGTCGAGTTCGCTAGTCATGTCTTCGGGCGCGATGCGGAACTTGCGGCTCATCGTATGGATCGCGTCGATGCGCGCCTCGACATCGACGAGCCGCGCCGGGTCGAGTTCGACACGCGAGAGATAGTCGTTGAGCATCCGCGCCGCTTCGCTGATCTCGATGCGCGCGGGCTCGAGCGCTTCCAGCGTGGGCTTGAGCAGCGGATCGATCGCGGCGAGCTGGTCTAGCCTGTGGATGATGGTCGAGAGCTGCGATGCGATCGCGTCGTCGGCTTCGGACAACGCATCGACCGAGGTCTGCGCCCCTTCGATCAGGCTGGCCGCGTGCGCGAGGCGCCGGTGCTCGTCGCCGATCGCTTCCCATTCGCCCGGCTTGATCGCGAGGCGTTCGAGCTCTTCGACCTGCCACGCGAGTTGCTCGCGCTCGAGTTCGACCGCGCGCGCGTCGGTCTCGAAGCGCGCGACCTGCGCACCGAGCGCGCGCCATTCGCGCCAGGCATCCGCGACCTCGGCCGCCTGCGTTGTGAGATGCGCCTGGCTGTCGAGCATCACGCGTTGCGCGCCGCTGCGAAGCAGCAGCTGATGCGCGTGCTGTCCGTGAATGTCGACGAGGTGGTCGCCGAGCTCGCGCAGTTGCGCGAGCGTCGCGGGCGAGCCGTTGATCCATGCCTTCGAACGGCCGCTTGCGTCGATCGTGCGCCGGAGCAGGGCGCGGCCGTCGTCGGCCAACTCGTTTTCCTGCAACCAGGTTTCGGCGGCCGATGCATCCGTGGGACCGGTGGCGAACTCGGCGCTGATGTCGGCGCGCGGCCTGCCTTCGCGCACCATGCCGGCATCGCCGCGCTCGCCCAGCACCAGCGCAAGCGCATCGATCAGGATCGATTTGCCCGCGCCGGTTTCGCCGGAGAAGACCGTGAAGCCTGACTCGAACTCGAGCTCGAGCGTGTCGACGATGACGAAGTCGCGGATCGAAAGCGTGTGGAGCATTGCGGTCAGTGATGCAAGCGAGGCGAGCCGCCCCGCGATCCGAAGATGGACGACGGTCGCAGCGGCGGCGATGCGGACTGCGCACGCATCAAACGCGCGAACCCGGTTTGCTGTGTACCGCAAACGGCGGCTCGTTCCAATGCAGCTTTTGGCGGAGCGTGGCGAAGTAGCTGTAGCCGACGGGGTGCAGGAAGCGAATCGTCATCGGGGCGCGCTCGATCGAAATGCGGTCGCCGAGTTGCAGGGCCGTGAACGACTGCATGTCGAAATTGGCGCTGACCTCGCGACCGCCGGTGACGGTGATGGCGATCTTGCAAGCGTCGGGCAATGCGATCGGGCGGTTTGACAAGGTGTGCGGCGCGATCGGCACCATCAGAAAGCCGCGCAGCCCCGGATGCATGATCGGGCCGTTGGCCGACAGCGCATACGCGGTGGAGCCGGTCGGCGTGGCGACGATCAGGCCGTCGGAACGCTGGCTGTACATGAAGTGTCCATCGACATCGACCGTCAATTCGACCATGCCCGAGATCGCGCCGCGCGAGACCACGATGTCGTTGAGCGCGAGCGCCGAGAAGATCTCGGCGGACTCGCCCTTCTCGTCGGTGCGATGGACTCGTCCGGACAGCAGCGTGCGTTCCTCGACCTCGTATTGGCCCGCTAGCATGTCGTTGAGCACGCCCGCCATCACGTCGCGCGAGATGTCGGTCATGAAGCCGAGCCGACCCTGGTTGATGCCCACCAGCGGCACGTTGTACGGCGCGAGCTGGCGCGCGATGCCGAGCATGGTGCCGTCGCCGCCGACCACGATCGCGGCATCGGCCTGCCGGCCGAGCTCGTCGGTCGAGAGCGCGGGGTAGTCCTTGAGGCCGCAGATATTCGCGGTGTCCTGATCGACCACGACGCGATGCCCGGCGGCGGTGACGATGTTGGCGATCTCGACGAGCGAGTCGGCTATGCCTTCGGCCTGATATTTTCCGACGATTGCGATGGTCAGGGACGGCATGGGCGGATTATGCAGGAGGCGGCGTTAGAATCAGGCAATGAGCCAAGACACCCTCGACAAGCGCGCGCAAAGTCTGTTGAAGACGCTGGTCGAACGCTATATCGCGGAGGGTCAGCCGGTCGGGTCGCGCGCGCTGTCGCGCTTCTCGGGCCTCGACCTGTCGCCGGCCACGATACGCAACGTGATGGCCGACCTCGAGGAGATGGGCTTCATCGCCAGCCCGCACACCTCGGCCGGACGGATACCGACGCCGCGCGGCTATCGCTTCTTCGTCGATACCCTGATGACCGTCAAGCCCCTGGAAGGGCACGACGCGTCCGCAGTCGCCGGGCGCCTCAAGCCCGATCAGCCGCAACGCGTGATCTCGGCGGCCGCGCAGGTGTTGTCGAACCTTTCGCAGTTCGCGGGCGTGGTGATGACGCCGCGCCGCGGCTCGTCGTTCCGGCATATCGAGTTCCTGCACCTGTCGGATTCGCGCGTGCTGTTGATCATCGTCACGCCCGACGGCGACGTGCAGAACCGCATCCTCTTCACCGAGCGCGCCTACACGCAATCGCAACTGGTCGAGGCCGCGAACTTCCTCAATCAGAATTTCGCGGGTCTATCGTTCGACACCATCAAGGCCCGCCTGCGCGACGAATTGAACGAGCGGCGCGCCGAGACCTCCAAGCTGATGCAGGCCGCTGTCGAAGCCGGCTCGCAAGCGCTGGCCGACGACGAGGAGATGGTGATTTCGGGCGAACGCAACCTGCTCGAGAACGCAGACCTGAGCGGCAACATGCAGAAGCTGCGACAACTATTCGCGCTCTTCGAACAGAAGACCGGCCTGATGCAATTGCTCGACATCTCGAGCCGCGCGCATGGCGTGCAGATCTTCATCGGCGGCGAGTCGAAGTTGGTGCCGATGGACGACATGACCGTCGTCACGTCGACGTATCAGGTCGATGGCCGCATCGTCGGCACGATCGGCGTGATCGGACCCACGCGCATGGCCTACGAGCGGGTGGTGCCGATTGTCGATATCACGGCGAAGCTGTTGTCGAATGCGTTGAGCCAGCACTAACGCGGTTGCGCCGCTGCCGATCGTTGGGCTGCAAGACGACTTGCAAAGCGCGAAGCGGCGTCCGCTTCCGCAACGCCGCTTCGTTCGAGCGCACGTTGACCGTATCGCATCTCACCGAACGCGATTCGGTCTTCCAGTCGCGCAACGGCACGTGCGATGTCGGCGGCTTCCGTGGGCTCGGACACCGCCGACTCCGCTTCGTGAATCACGGCCCAGTACGTCGCATTGAATTTTTGCAGGCGCAGCTTCACCGTCTCGTCGGGAATGTGTGCGATGGCGGCGACCTTTGACGAGATCGACAAGCTGAACAAATCGTTGCCGTCGCGGAACATCGTTTCGAGTATCTGGCCGCACTGCGCGCGCATCGATGGATCCTTGCATTGCTGGGTCAAGTAGCTGAATGGACTTGCCCAGATGTTTCGAGCCGCCGCGATGCCTAGCGCCGCCTCGAGCCCATGCATGCGCGCCAGCGGCGGCCAGGTTCGGGGAATGGTTGCGGCGATGACGCGTGCAATATCGTCGTTATGTTCATGCCAGGTCGAAGCGCGTGACGCGCGTTCGAACGCCGCCCGCGCGGCGGGCTGGTCGCCCTTCTGCTGCAGGACAGCCGCAAGTGTGAGCCAGGCCTTCTGATTCTGTGTGTCGGCGACAGTCCAGCGCTCGGCGAGATCCTGCGCGTTGCATCGTGGCGGCTTCGCAGCTTCGCTGCAGCGTCCTACCAACATCGACAACACCATCGGATCGGTTGATCCACGCGCCTGCTCGACCAGGGTTTCGAGCGGAATGACCTCGTGCGAGAAATAGACGCCGCCCCGATCCTCCACCCCATCGATCGACGCGACGATTCGCAGGCGCAGGTCGGCCGAATTGCGGGCGGCTTCGACGAGCCGGTCCCAGTCCGCGATGGCGACGACCGACGGGGGGCCTTCAGGCACGCTGGCGACCTTGTCGCCAGCGTGCGTGCCGCCCGCGAAAGCCAGCGACGCGAGCAACGAGACCGTACCGATCGTTCTCGAATATTTCAGAGCCATGCGAACCTCCGGATTCATACCGATACAGCCGCCACGAGCACGAGCACGAGCACGAGCATGCACGCGATCGCCAGCACTGATGGTTGCATCCACACTTTCTTCATCGTGCGTCTCGCGTTGAATCGTTCACAGATCTTGGCACGGCCGCGTTCCACGGTCTCGTCACCGCCTCGAGCTGAAGTCTTTGCTCTGCCGTGATCGACTTCTCGTAGCGTGCGGCAGCCTCGGCTTCAGAGACGCCTCTTCGCCGAAACTGTTCGCGAAACCAGGCGAGCTCTCCGAGAGATGCGCGTTTCTCCACGTCGCCGACGAAACGATCGATCGCCGCGACATCGTCGATCGAAGGTTCGTCTGGTGCGATGCCTTGACGCATGAGCCACCGCATGGCGTAGAAACGTTCGATCCGATAACGGATCGTTTCGCGCTCGACGTCAAGACGTCCGGACAGTTCCGTCGCCGTGAACAGCTCGATCAGGGTCTCGCTGTCACGAAACATGGTGTCCGCAATATGCATGCAGGCGTCGCGCATATCGGGCAGCCTGCAGGTGCGAAACAAGGGTTGGAATGTCGGGAACGGCTGGGCGGACTGGATCCTGACGATGCCGTAGGCGAACGCGAGCCGCTCGCTCGGGTTCAGGTCGCGCGGCACGATGCGCAGTATCGTGCGCGCCGCCTCGCCGTATAGCGTGCGATACGACGAGGCGCGCGCCGCACGCATGAAGGTCGAACGTGCTTCGTCGAGCGCGCCGCGCCGATCGAGCAGGGTCGCCAGCGTCAACCAGGCGAGCTGATTCTCTGTGTCGACAGCGACCCAGCGACGCGCCAACTCGACGCCATCGCAGTTCGTGAATGCCGTTTCGCCGGGTGTCGTTTCCGATTTCTTGCTGGTCGACATGGGCGCATCGCAACGCTCCGAAAGAATGGACAGGACCAGGGGATCGGTCGATCCGCGCGCGCGCTCGACCAGTTGTTCGAGGGCTACCGTGTTTCGGCCGAACAGAAGGTGCAGCCGCAAATCGCCCGAACGAGCGTTCTGCGCCGCGAATTGTTCCCACCGTGCTTCGGCTGCGCGTCCATGCGGCCTAGCGACGGCATCGTCGGGCAAGACTCCAGATGGTTCGCTGGCGTGCGACGCGAGCGACATCGACATCGACATCGACATCGACGCGATCATGGCGACCCTGAACAGAGGCGCGTGCATGAACCGTGGTCGCATGAGTTTCGGATGATGCCGCTTGAATCAGTGCGCTACGATGCCCGACTGCCGCATCGAGTGCAATCACTCGGCGCAATCGCATCGCCGATGCGGTCGCACACGCAAGTCCATCAAACCCACGACATGACCCCTCGCACCGCAATCCTGCTCGTCAACCTCGGCACGCCCGATGCGCCGACGCCATCGGCAGTGCGCCGCTATCTCGCTGAATTTCTGCGGGACCGCCGCGTGGTCGAGATCCCCCGCGTGATCTGGTGGCCGATCCTCTTCGGCATCATTCTGCCGATTCGATCGCGGCGCTCGGCGGAGAAGTACAAGGCGGTGTGGATGCAGGAAGGCTCGCCGCTCAAGGTGTGGACCGAGAAGCAGGCGAAGCTTCTGCGCGGCCTGATGGGCATGCGCGGGCATGCCGTCACGGTCGACTACGCGATGCGCTACGGCAATCCATCGATAGCCGCTGCGCTCGACCGCCTGCAGGGGCAGGGCTGCGATCGCGTCCTCGTGCTGCCGCTCTATCCGCAGTACTCCGCGGCGACGACGGCTTCGAGCTTCGACGCGATCAATGCCTGGGCCGCGACAGTGCGCAACGTGCCCGAGTTTCGTTTCGTCAAGCAGTACCACGACGACGCGGGCTATATCGACGCGCTGGCTGCGACGATCGTGGCCGCGAGAGCCCGGGACGGCACGATCGCCGATCCTGCAGCCATGCTGGTGATGAGCTTTCACGGCATCCCGCAGCGTTCGGTGCGCCGGGGCGATCCGTACCAGACGCAGTGCCTAGAGACCGCGGCGCGCGTCGCGGAGCGACTGGGCTTGCGAGACGATCAGTGGGTCGCGACCTTTCAGTCGCGCTTCGGCAAGGCCGAGTGGCTGAAGCCCTACACCGTCGATGTGCTGCGGGAACTGGGCGCGAAGAAGACTGCGACGTTGTCGATTTGTTGTCCGGGCTTTCCCGCCGATTGTCTCGAGACGCTCGAGGAGATCGGCATCGAGGGAGCGGGGTCGTTCAAGGACGCTGGCGGGGGCAGTTATCGCTACATCTCCTGCGTGAATGACGATCCACGCTGGATAGAGGCGTTGGCCGGTATCGCGGAGCGCAATCTGCACGGTTGGCTATGAATCGCGCGTGCCAGTTGTAGCCCGCTCGAGCTGACAGCCCGACAACGAGGGGTCGTGTCAGTCGATGGCTTCCTGAATCGGAAGCGGCAATGGGGGTGTGAAGAACGGCTTGGCAAGCGTATCGGCACTCTCGCTTTGCGTGCCACCGCCGACTGCTTCCACTGTCGATTCGATTAATGTTTGCATCGCGATCTCCTGAAAAGAAATGAATAAAAAGGTAGCGTGATCTCGACGACTGACCACTCATTCAGATTGCGCGGACCTCGCGTTCCGGGCAACTCATCTTTGAATGATCGCGTTGGCGGATATATCCATTGCGACGAATTAATCCGAATGACCGAGGTTGCGGCATTCGCACGTCTCGCAAATACTCTGAATCGAATGCGATGGCTTATCGGAAGCAATCAGCGATTCAGCATACGCGGGGTGTTCAGCACTTTACGTTGAGATAACCAGGCGCGCAGTTTCTCTATTTCGTTCCTCCGGGTTGCAGCTGCGTCGTTTGCAATCTGCTTGAGTTGCGTGTCTGTGGAGATACGCGCATGGGCTTCGGCAAGGCGCAGCTCCCGCTCCACGCTTTCGAGCATCCGCATCGCGAATTCGCGCTCGGGATCCGCAATCCGGTGCTCGCTGGCGGGCATCACTCGTCGCCCGACGTCTGGAACGTCTTCTTCGGCCGGCTGGGGACGGGAGTCTGCGGTCGCGCTTGCCTGAGGCCCGAACGTTTCGGCTGCATGGATCGGCGCCATGATCAACATCAACAAGCACAGCGTTAAAAGAATGGGTATCAGAATTTGTGCTCCGTTGCGAAGACGTCGCGATTGAATACCAGACGCCGAGTGGTCAGCACTCATGTTGAAGGATCTCCTCGGTCGAATCCCGATGCCTCACGTGGCGCCTTGCAGGCGGACGTTTGCGCGGCGACATGATGTCGGGTTGTTTTACACGTTCGTCAGTTATTGCGATTTTTGGAGCGCGCATTGCGTCTTACATCCCTGATTTGTCTCTCTAATTATTCCAAGGCACAATTATTGCGTCCCGTCGCTCTCATACGACGAAACAAAGTCCGTCAGAACATAGCGGCAACTCTCGTCGGAATTCATCAATTCTCAGGGGATACAAATCATGCGCGGCATTTGTCCAGTGGGAGCGAAGCGGCTCCAAATCGTTGCATCGATATTTGCGGGAGCACTTGCAACGTTGGGAGCAGTAAGCGCTCAGGCATCGATCGTTGGTTTCGAGGGCATTTCGCAATACGATACACGCGACCTGGGTCGCAATTTCATTCCGCCCGATACGATGGGTGCGATTGGCACGACGCAATACATGGAGTTCGTCAACGGAGCGGTCGCCGTGTATGACAAGACGACCCATGCGCGTACCCAGTTGATCAGCGACGTGGCATTTTGGGCAGCCGCAGGCCAGACCGGCGCCAATGGTGATTCACGCGTACTGTTCGACCAAGCGAGTCAGCGCTGGATCGCTACTTCCCTGGGCAACAGCGTTTCGGATATTCAAATCGCCGTTTCTCAAACCGCCAACGCGCTCGGCCCGTGGAAGTCCGTCAAGTTCACCGGCTTCGCCGGAGGTACGGCCGATTATCCGACCCTGGGCATGGACGGAAGCGGTGTTTATATCGGCACGAACAACTTCAATGCGGCTGGCAATTTCAGGGCGACGTCGTTGTTTTCGATTCCCAAGTCCGACCTGTTCGGCTCGACACCAACGCTTGCCAATATCACGCGCTTTGACAACCTGGTAACGTTCAATGGAGTGACGCTGAACGATGCCAATCACCGAGGCTTCACCATGCAGGGGGCGGTGGACAATACCAATGCCCCGGGCAATGGCAACATTATTGCCATAGACTTCACGGTGTTTGGATTCGACAAGTTCAAAGTGATCAATCCCGGCGCGCCGGGCGCGACCCTTTCGTCGTCGACGATTCTCTTTACCGCCCCGTATAACGACTTGAATAAGGGCCATCAGCCCGATGGTACGGTTGCCATCGACACCGGGGACGATCGCAATAGCTCCAACGTCTACAAGATGGGAAACAATCTTTATTTTGTTCACACGGAGGGTGGGATCGGCGCGTTCACGGGTCACACGGTGCAACACTGGTTCGTTGTCAACGCGACGACTGGTGCACTCGTCGACCAGGGCGTGATCGGTGATACGCAGCATGATTTCTTCTACGGATCGCTTGCGGTCAACTCGCTCGGACAAGTCCTGATCGGCTATAACCGGTCGGGTTCCGGTGCGGATGGAAACGCGAGTTTCTTCGCGAGTTCGTTCATTACTGGC
>JBBQCA010000059.1:0-15000 GCA_038318315.1 Burkholderiales bacterium
TGCTTGAAGAACCAGCGCAGCTTGAGGCCCTTGAGCTTGAGCTCGGGATCGAGCCGTTCAGAAAACGCGACCACGGCATCGTCGAGAAACGGAAACGCGGCATCCACGCCTGCGACCTTGCATGCCGTCACCACTTTCGGCAAGTCGTTGTCGGTCAGCGTGTACTTGAAGTCGAATGCGAGCATGCGGTTGATCAGGCTCGCCGCATCCGCGCGCGCATACCAGGCGCGCATGTCGCGCATCGGCTTGTCGACATCGACGTCGGCCATGAATGCCGGCTCGAAGATGGTCGCCATGCCGATGCGTGCGAGCAGGTTGTAGGTCTGCATGCGGTCGGGCATGGGTACGCTGGCCTGGCGCACATAGCTTTGCGCCTTCTTCACCACCGGCACCGATTCCCACGCGGCGGGCGCAAGCGCCGTGCGCATCAGGCCCTTCACGACGCCGGGCGCGCGCTCGAAGTAATCGAACACGCGTTGCTTCGCATAGCGCGTGTTGCCGCCGAAGAGCTCGTCGCCGCCGTCGCCGCCCAGCATGCGATCGACGCCGTCGGCCTTCGCCATGCGCGCGCAGTAGTAGGTGGGCAGCACCGACGAATTGCCGAAGGGCTGGTCGTACGCGGCCGCGATCTTGGGAATGCTGGCGACCAGGTCGGCGGGCGTGATGTAGTACTCGTGATGATCGGTCTTGAAGTGCCTGGCGGCGATGCGCGCGTATTCCATCTCGTCGAAGCCCTGCGCGTCGAAGCCGATCGAGTAGGTCTGCGCGGGCGCGCCCGTGACCGCGCCGAGCATGCCGGCGATGGTCGAAGAGTCGGTGCCCCCCGAAAGGAAGGCAGCGGGTTTGGCAGCGCCGTCGATCGCGCGCGCGACCGAGGACTTCACGGTGTCGCGGAATTCGCTTTCGAGCGCGGGCAATGCGCCGCGTTGATGCTCGTCGTAGCGCGGCGACCAGTAGGGCGTGACCGTAGCTGTCCCGTCGACGAAGTGCAGTGCGTGGCCGGCCAGCAGACGCGTCACGCCGCGATAGACCGTAGCCGGCCCCGGGATGCAATGGAAGTAGAGATAGTCGAAGATGCCCTGGGGATCGAGGCCGCCCGGCGTCGCGATGTCCAGCGCGCGATTACCACGCAACGAGGCGGCAACTTCGCTCGCGTTGCTTGCGAAGTGCAAGCGGCCCGCATCGACCGCGAAGCAGAGCGTGGCGATGCCGATGCGATCGACCGCGAGCAGCACGTCGCTCTTCGCGTGATCGACGAGCGCGAGCGCGAACGTGCCGTGGATGTCGTCGAGCACGCGCATGCCGCGGTTACGATACGCGGCGACGATCGCGGCCGCGGCACCGCGCTCGCGCGCCTCGACCTGAAGGGCGCCGCTAAAATGGGGCAGCCCGACGATGGCGGCGAAGACGCCGTCGGCGTGGTGCGCCGAATCGGGATCGCTGCTGACGAGTGACTGTTCTGATAACGGAAGCGCGCGGTCGAAGCGTCCGCGCAGTATCGGTCGGGCCATCTCTTTGCAAGCCATGCGTAGGGTGCGGGGTTGCGCGCGCATGTCGCGCCGGTCGATGGAGCGCTTCGCTTTCGCGTATTGATGGGCCGTGGATCATACGCGAAACCTCAGCCTGCAACGTGATTGCTTCACATCGATTTAACCGTTTGAAATGAAATGACTGAGGCTACTTTGGCGTCTTTACAGCAGGGCGATCCCACGCTCTCGATCGTCATGCCGGTGCACAACACCGGTGGGCTCCTGGTCGAGTCTGTGCGGTCGATCGTTGCGCAGACGTTGTTCGCCGAAGAGGACGATGGCTATTGGGAGCTGCTGATCGTCGACGACGGCAGTACCGACAGAGAGACGCTTTCTGCTCTCGATGAAGCCCGTGCGATGGCGCCGCAAGTGCGCGTAGTCCCGAACAGCCGCAGCAAGGGGGCAGCAGGTAGCCGCAATACCGGCTTGTTCGCCGCACGCGGATCGTGGATCGGATTTCTCGATTCGGATGACCTCTGGTACCCCGACTTCCTGCGCCGGCAGCGCGATGCATTCGCGCCGTTTCCCGACGCCCAGTGGCGCGCGGCCCACTTTGATGTAGGCGACGATGCGGCCCGTACCACGCCAACGCCGCTGAGCCGGCGATCGCCTTGCCTGTATCGGCACATCGAGGAAGACTATCTCGCCGGGCGGGTATCGGTGCTCGATCGGCCGGTCGATATACTGCTGCGCTGCGGCTGCATGCAGATCATGACGGTTCAGATCGCGCGCGACCTCATCCGGTCCGTGGGTGGCTTCAACGAAGCGCTCGTCTGCGCCGAAGACTACGACCTTTGGGTACGTCTCGCGAACATCCAGAACCTTCACATCGCGCCGCTGGACGCAGGCATCTATCGCGTTCGCAGCGGTAGCCTCACGAAGTCGGGACGGCCGATGTACTACGGTGAGGACCGGATGTTGCTTGACGCGAAAGCGGCGCACGCGTTTGCCGCATTTCGCGCCGATATCGACTGGCGGTTGCGAAAGGTCTATTCCACCTATTGCTTTCACTTTCGGGCGCATCGCGATTTCGGAACTGCAGCGCGGTATGCCCTCAAGTTGATTGACTTGTCGCCTCTCGCCATGGATGGATGGCGTCACCTCGCCGCCGTCGCCTTGCGACGTTGACCGCAGGCGGGCGCAGGCATCCATGCGCGCGATTTGCAGACACTGGCTCCGCCTTCGCGTATCTTGCGGGCCGGGGCCGAAACCTGCGGCCCAGAAAACGCTTCGCATTCCCGTGGCGAGGCAGTCGGGTGTCGGATCGCGGCTGCACCGCGCCGAGGGCATCGCTACGCAACGATCCAGCTGAATTTCGTCCCCATGAGCATCGCAGTTGTCATTCCCTACTATCAGCGAACGAGCGGGCTGTTGGCTCGTGCTCTCGCATCCGTTATGGCGCAGAGGGATGTTGACGACGTTCAAGTCGTCGTGATCGACGATTCGTCACCCGTTCCCGCGGCTGACGAGGTTGCGCGGGGCGGAGAATCCCGCTTTCCCATCTCGGTTATCGTCAAGGCGAACGGCGGTCCGGCTGCGGCGCGCAATCGCGGGCTCGATGCGCTCGGCAGCGAAGTCCGCCGCGTGGCATTCCTTGACTCGGACGACGTCTGGACCGAGTTTCACCTGAGTAACGCGGTCCAGGCGCTTGATGCTGGTTACGACTTCTACTTCTCGGATCACCTTCAACCCGGGCAGGACGTTTCCGCATTCACGAGGGCCGGACGAATCGATATCGCCGATCATCCGCCAATCGGGTCTGCCCCTCTGCTGCACACCTATGCCGGAGACATGTTCGACCAGATCATTTCGGGCAACATCATCGGCACTTCGACGGTTGTCTTGGACTTAGATCGGTTTCGAAGCCAGCGTTTCGACGCGGCATTCTTCAGCGCTGGAGAGGACTATCTGTTCTGGATCGCCTGTGCCCGGGCAGGGGCGCGCTTCTGTTTCTCGTCGGCGGTCGAAGCTCAGTATGGCTATGGCGTCAACGTCTATGCAGGGTCGGGATGGGGGACCGACGGCTATCTGCGCCGGATCCAGAATGAAATGCGCTATCGCAAGCGATTGCTGGAATTCGAGCTCAGTCCTCAACAGCGCGCCATGGTCAATGAGAAGATCCGCAAGTTGCGCCACGAGTTCGCCGACGATGTTGTGCATCGCCTGAGTCACCGCCAGGCCGTGCCGATGCAAGTCTTGAGGAACCAGCTCCGGCTCGATCCGGTCACCCTGTTTGCGTTGCCGATCAACGCAGGCCAGATCGTGGCGCTGAAAATCAAGCGTAAGAAACAATCTTGAACCGCTCCCGCCACAGAGACGTTTTTGCATGATGGACCAGGCAGACAAGAACGACAGCGCGGTGACAAAGCGATTCAAATGGTCCGACGCATTCCTCTTGGCGGTCGTCTGGATCGCCATGGTTGCGATCACCAATCCGATCGGTGATTTTCCGCAGAACGACGATTGGGTTTACGCGCTCGCCGTCGAATCGATCCTGAAGAACGGTCGCTTCGAGGTGTTGAGCATGACGAGCGCTAATTTCGGGCCGCTCGCCTATTGGGGCGCGTTGTTCTCGTGGCTCTTTGGGTTCAGCTACACGGCGCTGCGATTTTCGACACTCGTCCTCGGTCTTGCCGGTGTCATTGCGCTGTATGCACTGGTCATCGAGGTCTGGCAGGAGCGTCGAATTGCGTTGGTCCTGGCGCTGGCCGTGATGGTCAATCCGGTGTTTTTCGCGCTTGCCAATACCTTCATGACCGACGTGCCGTTCGTGGCGCTGATGATCGCCGCGATGCTCGCGATCGCTGCCGGCCTGGCGCGCGGGCGCACGGGATTGATCGTTCTCGGAATTGCGCTCGCGATCTTCACCGTGTTCGTGCGGCAATTCGCGCTCATCGTCCTGGTCGGCTTTGCGGCCGCTTGGGTGGCCCGCAACGGCGCAAGACCGAAGGCACTCGTGATTGCTCTTGTCCCCTTGGGAATCGGGTTGCTCTGTCACTACCTGTTCACACGTTGGCTTGTGGAGTCGGGACGCAAGCCGCACCCTCCCGCGTTCCAGAATCCGTGGTCAATTTCGCCAAATGCGCTGTTCTGGCAAATTCGATTTGCGGTCTTTGCCACGCAGAGCTATCTGGGCTTGTTCCTTATCCCGCTTGCCGTACTCTGCTTTCCGCGACGCATTGCAGGACTTGTAGGCCGACGCCACAACTGGCGAGTGCGCGGCGCGGTTGCCTTGGCTGCGCTGTTGATCGGTGCCTTTTACATGTACACCAAGTCATGGGTGCCGGTCGGTGAAAACACGCTCAATGCGTACGGCATCGGACCGCTCTTGATTGGCGATGCGATCAACGGAAAGAATCTGCCGGAGCCAACGTATTTCGCGTTGCTCGGATGGAAGGCGGCGACTGTGCTGGCGGTCGGCTCGTCGGCATGCCTGGTGGTGGCGCTTTGCATCGCCATCGGTCGCGCTGCGGGTGTCGTTCGAAAGGGTATGCGTCAAACCAGGTCGCCCGGCTTCGTGCAGGGAGCGTTCGTCGGTGGCGTCGCGGCGGCCTATGCTGCCATCCTGCTTGTCGTCGCAATTTGGTATCCGCTCTTCGATCGCTATCTGCTCCCGCTGACGGTGCTGGCCGGCTTTGCGATGCCTTTCCTGATCACTCGGAACGGCGCAGCCGTGCGGCCGGACAACGGTCGGTGGGTGCTGGCACTGCTCCTCGTTGCAGGCATCGGCTGTTTTACGGTGGTGGCCACGCACGACTACCTGCGCTGGGGCGATACGCGCTGGCGCGCGCTCAAGGCGTTGATGCAGCAGGGCATCTCGCCGCAAAGAATAGACGGCGGATACGAATTCAATGGCACGTATCTCTACGACCCGAGTTACAAGATCGTTAGGCCGAAAAGTTGGTGGTGGGTCGCGGACGACGAGTATCTGATCAGCGGCGGTCCGGTCCCGGGATACGCTCAAATCGAGCGTATGCAGGTCGATCGATGGTGGGAGAGCGTCGGCAAGGATGTGTTCGTGCTTCGACGGATCTCGCCTGCCGCGAGCGCGTCGCGATGAGCGGGGGGCGACAACGTATGGAGGGTTCCGAGACTCCGTCTCGGTGCGACGGACGTTTCCCTGGACCCGACACCCTGCGCCCATATAATCGTTGCGGACCACTTGTCGGAATCATTGGATGAATGCTGAACCGCTGCGAAGCATCTCGTTGGTCATCCCCGTATATCGAGGGGAAATGACGTTACGAACGATCTTGGGGGAGATCGTGCCGCTGACCACGGAGCAGGTCAGCCAGGAAGGCAACCGATTCGTCGTCGGTGAAGTACTTCTGGTTCACGACTGCGGGCCCGACCGTTCCGACGTGGTCCTGGAAGCGTTGGCCGCTCAGTACCCATTCGTCCGTCCGGTCTGGCTGTCACGCAACTACGGCCAGCATGCCGCGACGCTTGCGGGCATGGCCAGCGCCACGGGCGACTGGGTGGCGACCATTGACGAAGACGGGCAGCAGAATCCCGCCGACATCGGCATCATGCTCGACAATGCGATTGCCGATTCGCTGCAATTGGTCTATGCCCAGCCGATCAATCCACCGCCGCACGGATGGCTGCGCAATGCGTTCAGCCGCACTGCGAAGTGGGTCACCGCCAGAGTGCTCGGCAACAATCAGATCGGCCGTTTTAACAGCTTTCGCCTGGTGGACGGCGAAATCGCCCGCACGCTTGCCGCCTATTGCGGCAATGGTGTGTACCTCGACGTCGGACTATTCTGGATCACTGCACGAATCGGGCATGCACCGATCCGTCTGCGCAACGAGATGGATCGGCCGTCCGGCTATTCGTACACGCGGCTGCTCGGCCATTTCTGGAATCTGATCCTGACCACCGGTACACGGCCCTTGCGTCTGATCACGTTGATGGGACTGATGTCGATGCTGCTCGCTTTCCTAATCGGCGCGTACGCGCTTTACGGCCACCTTACAGGCACCATACCGGTCAAAGGGTGGGCGTCGCTGGTGATCGTCGTGGCGTTCTTTTCGGGAAGCATCCTGATGGCGCTGGGGGTGATCGCCGAATACCTGGCAGTGACCATGGGCATCGTGATGGGCAAGCCGTTGTATGTCGTCAGCACGCGGCCGACGCGGCCTGCCAACCACTTCTCCAATCGACCGGTGAAGCGGACGTGACCCTGTCCTGGGTGATTGGGCGCGGCGGCCTGCTCGGATCGGCGCTGTCGCGCGCCCTCGTACGCGAGGGCGCGACCGAGTTCGTGCCCAACGTTCGTTTCGCGTGGGGCGACCTTGCGAAGCTCCACACACAAATCGAGGAAGCGGCCCGCGCCTTCGTGTATGCGGTCGCAAATGAGTCGCGCTGGGAAATCTTTTGGGCCGCCGGCGTGGGAACCATGATGAGCACAGACGCCGATCTGGTTTGCGAGACGGGCGCTCTCGCCGCCTTGCTCACGGCGCTCGAACGCAATCCACTGCCGGCAGGCGAGCCCGGGATATTTACGCTTGCCAGTTCGGCGGGCGCCGTTTACGCAGGCTCGGCCGCACCTTTGATCTGCGAATCCACACCGGTCGCGCCAACTGGCGCCTATGGCCGTGCCAAGCTCGAACAGGAAGCGATGGCCGCGCGGCTCGCAGCAGGCAAAGGCGTGAGCGTATTCATCGCACGCATCTCCACGCTTTACGGCGTCGGACAGTCCGGCGCCAAGGCGCAAGGCCTGCTCACGCACATCTCGCGATGCATCGTTCGCAATCGCGCGTTCCAGATTTTCGTGCCGCTGGATACGATTCGCGACTACATCGCCGCCGACGACGCGGCTGCCATGATGATCGAGGCGTCCAGGCATGCGGCGGCGCAGGCAATGAAACCCACCCGCGCGCACATCAGGATAGTTGCCTCCGAGCGACCCGCGACCATCGGCGAGATCGTAGCGATCTTCAAGCGCATTGCGCGCCGGCCGCCGCGCTTCGTGACCAGCGCGACGCCGTCATCGAGCGTCTACACGCGGCGCATACAATTTCGATCGAATGTCCCACCGCTCTCGTTCGCTCGCCCGAAGACGTCGCTGCTGGTGGGGATCAGTCAGGTACTCGATGCCGAACGTGCCCGCTACGTTGCTCAGCCAAGCCGGACCTCAAGCGCCAAGACATGAACCAGCCGCTCGTATCGATCTGCATTCCAACCTATCGCGGCGCCGCGTTTCTGCCGGCCACGATCGAATCGGTCCTGAGGCAGTCCTATACCAACCTCGAAATCTGGATCATCGATGACACCTCGCCGGACGAAACCGCCGCCGCAGTGCGCGCGTTCGACGACGAGCGGATCCACTACCTACGCAACGAACGCAATCTCGGCCCGAACGCCAACTGGAATCGCTGCCTTGAACTTGCCCGAGGCAAGTATTACAAGTTGCTGCCGCACGATGATTTGCTCGAACCCGATTCGATCGCCGAGCACGTGGCCATCCTTGAGGGAGACACCGAGGAACAAATCGCGTTGGTTTTCGGGTCGCGGCTGGTGATCGATCATCGCGATCGCCGATATTTCAATCGCGGCCTGCGCCGTGGCTTCTGGAAAACGGGTGCTGCGCGAATAGACGGCCAGTCGCTGATCCGGCAATGCGTGCGTGCCGGAACCAATCTGATCGGCGAACCCGGCAACGGCTTGATCCGTCGTTCGCTGCTAGAACGGGTAGGACCCTACGACGCCAATCATCCGTATCTGGTCGATCTCGACTATTGGTTCCGCGTGCTCGCGCATGGCGATGCCTATTACACGGCCAAACGGAGTTCACACTTTCGAATTTCGCAAGGCTCATGGAGCGTCGCCATCGGAGCCAAGCAGTATCAGGACTTTAAGGGATTCGTCGAAAAATTCGCTGTCGATCCGCGCTCGGGAATTTCACGAAGCGACATGGTCATCGGCTTCACCAGGGCGCGTATGAATACGATGGCGCGCGCCATGGTCTATCGAACCTTGTTCAACGGGAAATCATGATGCAGGACGAATTCGGTGAGCGCTACGCCGCTGCGCAATTCGCGCGACGCGAAAATCCACTGCGCAGGAGGATCAAGCAGTTCTACCTGGATCGAATACTGGCCCATGCGGTGGGACCGACGCTCGACGTCGGATGCGGAGCCGGACAGTTGCTCGAGCAGTTGCCGGCCGGTTCGATGGGACTCGAAGTGAATCCCGTTCTGGTCGCCGAATTGGCGGCTCGCGGCACGCGGGTGTCGCAGGCGGCCGCCAATCCTGATCGGATCGACCTGGGCGAATGCGCCAACGGGGCGTTTCGTACGCTGGTGCTTTCACATGTGCTCGAGCATTTCGAGCATGCGGGCCAGGTGCTTGCCGCGCTGCTGCAAGACTGCGCGGAGCGCGGAATCGAGCGCGTGATCGTGGTCGTGCCCGGAAAGGTGGGCTACGACAGCGATTCGACCCACAAGACCTTCGTCACGCTCGATTACATCGAGCGCGAAAACCTGAATTCAGGCGCTGGTTTCAAGCTGCTACATCAATCTTATTTTCCGGGGAACTTCAAGGCGGTCGGTCGACTGTTCGTCTACCATGAACTGATGCTGGTTTACGACCGCGTCGAATAAGCGCCTGTTTATGACACTGCCGATTCCAGGACCCTTGCGAGGCGGGCTGCCACAATTCATCCGTTTCGTGCTGGTGGGTATCGTCAATACTGGCTTCGCCTATGCCATTTATGCCGGATTGCTCTATCTAGGGCTCGGCTATGCGAGCGCAAACCTGATCGCATTGATTCTCGGAATTGTCGTCAGTTTCAAGACCCAGGGAATTCTGGTTTTCAAAGACTCGGCCAACCGACGAATGATTCGCTTCGTACTGGTTTGGGCAATGATCTATCTATTCAATATCTTTCTGATCGGTCGATTCATCGCATTCGGATTGAATCCTTATGTGGGGGGTGCGCTTGCGTTGCCATTCGTGACCGTGCTTTCGTATATTGCGCAAAAGCTTTTCGTCTTTCGACCATCCCCGACGTAGCAAAAGCTTCGCGTCCGGTTTAGTACGAGTCGAAGACGCTTCGAGAGATCATGCTGCGACGTCACAAACTTCTGCTCTATTCCATTTGTACTGGCTTCGCCGGTTCGGTTATGTGGTTTTTGGTTTCGGCGCATATCGGGCTGGATTTTTCCGACGAGGGGTATCTCTGGTATGGATCGCAGCGCGTGATGCATGGGGAAATGCCGATCCGTGACTTTCTGGCGTACGACCCGGGCCGCTATTTCTATACAGCCACCTTCTTTTGGATGTTCCGGGATACGGGATTGATGACGGCGAGGATCGCCGGCTACTCGGTCACTGGCCTCGTGATCGCATCGTTGGTCTATATCACTCTCGATAGCGGCGAAAGGCGCAACGAACACCGGCTGCCGTCTTTGGTTACGGGACTCGTCGTGGCTCTATTGGCTTTGGTTTGGATATTTCCGTATTACAAGGTGTTCGAACATGCCGCGAGCATATTGCTGGTTTTGGCGCTTTATAAGCTATTCTCGGCCCAGAATAGATTCGCGTGGGGCGTGCTGGGCGCCTGCGTCGGCGCCATGGCTATTATTGGCAAGAATCACGGCATATACGGGGCGGCAGCGTCGGTCCTTGCTTTCCTGATTTTGACGCTGAAACCGCGGCGCTCGAGTCCCGACCTGAAGGATGCGGGAGCGTGGTGTCTGGGAATCGTGATCGGTTACCTCCCCATGATTATTGCGTTCTTAACCGTGGACGGCTTTGCCCAAGCGTTCATTGCCGGCGTCGAAGAGCTTCTGCGCCTAGGCAAGTCGAATATTCCGCTTCCTGTTCCGTGGCCCTGGACGGTTGATTACAAGCGTTGGGGGATTCTCTTGTCTGCGCCGCTTGCGGCGATTGGCTTAGGGTTCGTCGTGTTGTTGATTCTTCCCGCGCTTGGCGCTGCGTACCTATTTCGCAAGCGTTCTGTCGAACCGGCCGATGCGGCCTTTGTCGCGACGGTATGCGCCGCTGTCCCTTATGCGCAATATGCGTTTTCCCGCGCGGATCTGGAGCACCTGACACCGGCGATGCTGCTGATGATGCTCGCTGTGATGACTGCCCCAGTCTTTGCAAGACCTGCTGCGCGAGTGACGGCGATGGTCGCGCTGGTCGTTTATAGCGGGGTCGTTTTCTTCGATACCCCGCCGATGAACTATTGGTTGGCGCGGGGCAACCATTGGGTACTGACACCGATCAGGAGTGAAGAAATCCTGGTCCCGGACTATCAGGCCGCCGTGCTCTTGCACAGACGCGCGCTTGTGGAATCGCATCCCGGCAATCTGAACTCTTTCCTGGCGTTGCCGAACATGCCGACGCTTCACGCGATTTACGAAACGCAAATGGCAACGCACGATATTTATGTGCTGTCTGCCGTTCTCGAGTCGCATGAGGAGGCGGAGATTGCAAGATTGACCAACGCCTCGCCCCGGCTGATCTTGATATCCAATTTCCCGCTCGACCACAAGGATGAATGGCGATTTAGCAATCTGCGGCCGCGTATGTATCAATGGATCAATAGAAATTACCGGCGGTCTGTCTCGACGACTGCCGCCGGCAGGGACGCCATGGAGGTCTATGTGCGTGATTGACACGCGGGAAGTCGAATAACTTGCAATCCGATCGCGCGAACCTCGCCGCACTTTCCCTCATATGGATCGCGCTGGCCGTGCTGGTCGATCCGATCGGCAACTTCCCCGTCCAGGACGACTGGGCCTACGCGCTTGCCGTTCGCGCGCTGATCGACGAAGGCGTCTATCGCATTCCCGATTTCGTCAGTACCAACCTCGGCCCGCTGGTGCATTGGGGCGCGCTGTTTTGCTGGCCGTTCGGATTTTCATTTACCGCATTGCGGATTTCGACGCTGGTAATGGGCTTGGTCGGAATCGGCGGCGTCTATTTCCTGTTTCGGGAAGTGTGGGGCGACAGGCGGCTTGCGTTGGTGGCGGCCGCGGCCGTGCTGGTCAATCCGATCTACTTCTCGCTCGCCAACACCTTCATGACCGATGTGCCGTTCGTGGCGCTGATCAGCGTTGCGATGGCGCTGATCGTTCGCGGCCTGCGACGCGAAGACCGCATCGCTCTGGTCGCCGGTCTTGCACTCTGCCTGGTCGCGGTGCTGGTGCGGCAATTCGCATTGGTGATCCTCGGCGCTTTCGCGTGCGCGTGGGTCGCCAGGCGCGGCGCGCGACCGGCCGAGATATTCAAGGCGCTGATGCCGCTGGCTGCGGGCATCGCGGCGCATGTCGGATTCAATCACTGGCTGTATCGGAGCGGTCGCAAGGGATCGTCCACCGGCATCTCCGACATCACGACCGCCGGGTTCGGTGAATTCGTCGGCGAGTTCATCTATTCATCGACGCATGAGCTCTTCAACGTGATCAACGAGCTCGGCCTGTTTCTATTGCCGATTTCGGTGCTCTGCACGGTGGCCCACTTCGGCCGGACGGCGCAGGGACGCGCGTCGCACAGGACGCGATGGCCTGCGTTGCTGGCCATCGCATTCGGTGCGGCAATCACGTGGCTGATTCTGGCCGACCACCGGACCATGCCGTTGAGCGGCGACACGCTGCACTACTTCGGCATCGGTCCGCTGATGTTGCGCGACACCTTGCTGATCGGATGGAACCTGCCGCCATACACGCAGCCGCTCAAGGATTTCTGGGCGGCGATGACCGGGTTCGCGATCGTCGGGGCGACGCTGATCGTGTATGCATTCGCGAAGGGCGGCGCCGCATGGCTCGAGCGCGCGCGGACGCTGCGGGAGTCATTGAGTCGCGCGTGGCCATTCATCTTCTTCGCGGTCGCGGGCTTGGCCTACCTGGCTATCCTCCTCTTGCTGGCCATGCGACACGATCTGTTCGATCGCTATCTGCTGCCGCTGGTGGTCATCGTCGCACTCGCATTGCCGGCGATCGGCATGCATGCGGCCGCGGGCAAATGGCGACGCTCCGCATACGCCTTCGCGTGTGCGTGGCTGCTCGCGTCGGCGTGCTGGTCGGTGATTGCCACGCATGATTTCCTCGCATGGAACCGGGCACGCTGGATGGCGCTGTCCGACCTGATGGACAAGCAGGGCGTGAGCCCGCGCGATATCGACGGCGGCTACGAGTTCAACGGCTGGTTCCTCTACGACCCGCTCTACGAACTGCACGACGAGAAGAGTTGGTGGTGGGTCGCAGACGACGAATACATGATCGCCGCAGGGCCGATGCCCGGCTATCGCATCGATCGCAGGCTGGTGGTCGATCGCTGGTGGCCCGGCTTTGCCTCGGATATTTTCGTTCTGCACCGCGAGCATCCCTGAGCGCCGACGTTCGGGCCACCGCAATCACGCGCTCACAAATTTCGCGAACGCCTGCAGATCGACATTGCCGCCACTGACGATCACGCCGACTCGCTTGCCTGCGCAGGGATAAATTCCATGCAGCGCCGCGGCAGCCGCGAGGCAACCGGTGGGCTCGACGATCATCTTCATGCGCTCGGCGAAGAACTTCATCGTTTCGATCAGCAACGCGTCCGATACCGTGACGATGTCGTCCACCAGGGACTGGACGATGGGAAAGGAGTACTTGCCCAGATGGGTCGTCGCGGCGCCGTCCGCGATGGTCCTGGGCGGCGCGATGTGAACGATGGCACCGCTGCGCAACGACTGCTGGCCGTCGTTGCCCGCCTCGGGCTCGACGCCGATCACCTTGCAGCCGGGCGCCAGCGCCCTGGCCGCAAGCGCGCAGCCCGACAGCAAGCCGCCGCCACCCAGGCACACCAGCAGCACGTCGAGCGGCCCCGCGTCCTCGAACAATTCCAGTGCCGCTGTGCCCTGGCCGGCGATGACGTCGGGATGATCGTAGGGCGGGATCAGGGTCAGGCCGCGCTCGGTCGCGATGTGCGTTGCGAGCGCTTCACGATCCTCCTTGTAGCGATCGTAGGTGATGACCTCCGCGCCATACCCCTTGGTCGCCACGACCTTGATCGCGGGCGCATCGAGCGGCATGACGATGGTCGCCTTCACGCCCTTCAGACGAGCCGCATAGGCCAGCGCCTGCGCGTGATTGCCCGACGAGAACGTGACGACGCCGCGCACGCGTTGTGCTTCGCCGAGCGCGGCGATCGCGTTGCAGGCGCCGCGAAACTTGAACGCGCCGGCGCGCTGCAGGTTCTCGGCCTTGAAATGCAGTTCGGCGGCCAGGCGTGCGTTCGCGGTCCGCGAGGTCAGCGTCGGGGTGCGATGCGCGAGGCCCTCGATGCGCACGGCTGCCGCCTGGACGTCCTTGAACGTGGGCAGACGCAATGACTCCGAATGTCGTTCGACGATGGAGGATGGCGCGGACGACGACGGCGCGGACGATGGCGCGGATGTCGCGTTCGATGTCGGCATGGCGCTTGCTCCAATCTCGGTGTGCCGTCAGGCGAGAAAATTCTTCAAAGCGGCCAGCGTCGCATCGGGCGCTTCGGCCATCACCAGGTGTCCGCTGCCGGGCAGCACCACCACGCGGGCGTCGCTCATCGTCGCGGCGAAAGCCTTGCCCGATCGCGCCGCGGTCATCGCGTCGTTCGCACCGAGGATGAAGAGGGCGGGGCAGCGCACCGCACGCGCCGCCGCTTCGCCGTTGCGATAGGCATTGCATGCGACGAAGTCGTTGTGAAGCACGCCCTTGGCCTGCCGTTGCATGAGACGTCTTCCGCCCCACACGATGCCGAAGCCGGGAGCGGGCGTCGAGGGCTTGTGCGAATAGCCACCGTGCGCGGTATCGCTCGACCAGAGGCTGATCATCTCGATCGCGCGCGGCTCGTCGTCGCGCGTCGCGGCCAGCAATGCATCGGAGACCTGCATCGGATAGGCGGTGGCAAGCAACGCGATGCGAGTGATGGCGGGCGCGCTCGCATCGCGCGCCGCGCTGCGCGCGGCAGCTTCGAGCGCGATCAACGAGCCCATGCTGTGGCCGACGATTGTTGCCGACTTCGCGGCTACGGCCGCGAGCAGAGCCAGCGTCCAGTCGGCCATCGCCTCGACCGAGGTCAGTGCCGGCCCTTCGCTGCGTCCATGCCCCGGCAGGTCGACCGCGAGCACCGCATGGCCGTGATGCGCGAGATAGCGCGACTGCAGTATCCACACGCTGTGATCGTGCTGCGCGCCGTGGATGAAGACCACCACCGGCAAGCCCGCATCGAAGCGCTTGCCGCCGGTGTAGGCATAGGCGCGCTTGCCGTCGACGTCGATCAGCATGCCGGTGAGGATTTCATTTGATTTTCGAAGCGGCCTTCAATCCGCGCGTGAGATCGGCGAGCAGGTCGTCGATATCCTCGAGCCCGATCGACAGCCGGATCGTGCCCGCACCGATGCCCGCTGCTTTCAGGTCTTCCTCGGCCACGCGAAAGTGCGTCGTCGATGCCGGATGGATCACGAGCGACTTGGCGTCGCCGACGTTGGCCA
>JBBQCA010000060.1:0-14835 GCA_038318315.1 Burkholderiales bacterium
CTACCGTGAAAGGGTAGTGTCCTAGGCCTCTAGACGATGGGGACTGCGGATGCCGCTTCGATTTTGGTGGAGGTAAGCGGGATCGAACCGCTGACCTCTTGCATGCCATGCAAGCGCTCTCCCAGCTGAGCTATACCCCCAACGAAGGGCGCGATTATAAGCGAATTGGTTCGACTCGCAAAAGCGAAAAGCGCTCGTGTTGTTCTGACGATGGAAAGCCGAAACGAGGCTTCACGCAGGAGCATCCGCCAAGCCCCGCTTGATCGCATCGATCACGCGATCCTTGCCGAACAGTTCGAGCGTCGCATCGACCGAGGGCGTTTCGCGTTGCCCCGCCACCAGGACACGCAACGGGATCGCGAGTTGCGGCATCTTCAATTGATGATCGGCGAGCACGCTCTTGAGGAGCGCGCCGATTTCCGCACGCGTCCACGCGATGCTCGTTGAACGATCCGCGAACGCGTTGAGCGCAGGCACGACCGCCGCGGTCACCGCCTGTTGCTTCAACGCGCCATCGACCCGCACATCGCGATAGAACAGCATCGCGGCATCGGCCAGTTGCACCAGCGTGTCGCAGCGATCCTTCATCAACGCGATCACCGATGCGAGATGCGCGAGGCTGTCGGACTCACTGCGGCTCTTGCCGCCACGCGTTTCGATCATCGGCTTGACCAGCTTCGCGAGCCGCGTGTTGTCGGCGACCTTGATGTAGTGATTGTTGACCCACGCCAATTTCTTCGGGTCCCAGTGGGCCGCGCTCTTGACCAGGTGCCTGGTGTCGAACCACGCGACCAGTTGCTCGCTCGTGAAGAGTTCCTCGTCGCCGTGGCTCCATCCGAGGCGCGCCAGATAGTTGACCATCGCTTCGGGCAGGTAGCCGTCGTCGCGATACGCAAGCACGCTGACCGCGCCGCGACGCTTCGAGAGCTTCTGGCCGTCGTCGCCCAGGATCACCGGCACGTGGCCGAACTTCGGCAGCGGCGCGCCGAGCGCATTGAAGATGTTGATCTGCCACGGCGTGTTGTTGACGTGCTCGTCGCCGCGAAACACATGCGTGATGTGCATGTCCCAGTCGTCGACCACGACGCAGAAGTTGTAGGTGGGCACACCGTCGGGACGCACGATGATGAGGTCGTCGATCTCGCGGTTGGAAATCGTGATCGGGCCCTTGACGAGATCGTCCCAGGTCACGTCGCCGTCGGGTGGATTGCGAAAGCGGATCACGGGCGCCACGCCATCGGGGACGGGCGGAAGGATCTTGCCCGGCTCAGGGCGCCAGGTGCCGTCGTAGTGCGGCTTCTCGCCGTGCGCGCGCTGCGCATCGCGCTTGGCTTCGAGCTCCTCAGGCGTGCTGTAGCAGCGGTAGGCCGTTGCCGCAGCGAGCATCGCATCGATCGCTTCGCGATAGCGGTCGAGGCGCTGCATCTGGAAGTACGGCCCTTCGTCGGCTTCGAGACCCAGCCAGGCCATGCCGTCGATGATCGCGTCGACCGCTTCCTGCGAGGAGCGCGCGACGTCGGTGTCTTCGATGCGCAGGATGAACTTGCCGCCGAAGTGACGCGCATAGGCCCACGAAAAGATTGCCGTGCGCGCGGTGCCCAGATGCAGAAAGCCGGTGGGCGATGGCGCGATTCGTGTTCGAACGTCGGGTGTGCGGACTTCGGATGACATGAGGACGATCTCGACGACGGGACAAAACAAAATGCCCGCGTCTGCGGGCACGACGATTGAGGAGTGACCCGAACAACAACAGTGGGCGAGCCAAGATGTTACGGGATTGTGCCAAGTCGCTCAAAAGGTCGCAAAGCGCGTTCGCGTGTCGAAAGCATCGGCTAGAGTCGGCAAGCCCGCAACGAACCGAACGACATCGTGCCCACTTCATCGCCGCATTCATCACTGCGCATCGCCTCACCGCGAGGCGCTCACGACCTTGGCCGGGTGGCCGGGTTCGCAATGCTGGTTGCGGCGATCGTCGCGGCGCAGGGGTGCGCGGCGGCCCCGCCTCCGCCCGGCCCCGAAGCGCGCGTCATCGTGCGCTTTCGGCCGGGCAGCCCCGATCCTTCCGACGCCGCGTTCCGCGCACGACTCGCCTCGAGCGCGCACGTGTCGCGTGTCGATCTGCTGCGTTCGATGTCGGGCGATGCATTCGTGATGATCGTTGGATGCGCCGACCCGAATGCGCCGACCGCCTCGACTGCTTCGGACGCCTGCGCATCGGCCCTCGAACGTCTTGCCGCTACCGAGTGGGTGACGAGCATCGAAAACGATGGCCGCGAAAAACATCAATGACGCGCGCATCATGCGGCTCTCGCCACCAGTGAAGAGCCTCCCATGATCCACGATTCGCGTCAGCGCCTCGCCGTGCGTTTCTACCTGCTGTGCTTGAGCGCCTTCGCACTCGCCGCGTCCTCCGCGTTCGCGATCCAGCCGGCGTCGGGTACGCTGCGATCGATGCGCGTCGATGCGACCGACCGCATCGTCGTCAAGCTCAAGAGCGCATACCGCACCGAGCAGACGCAGGCGATGCGACCCGATCGCGCGTATGCGCTGACGGTGACGGCGGGGATCGCGCTGCGACCCGTGCGACCGATGTCCGACAACGCGCAGGTGCTCGCGCTGCCACGCGCGATGCGCGTCGATGCGGTCCAGGCCGTGGTCGATCGACTGCGCCACGATCCGTCGGTCGAGTACGCATACGTCGATGCCCGCGAGCATCTGATGGCGATCCCCAACGACCCGTTCTTCTCGCAACAGACTTACCTGCAGGCGCCGGGCGCGTCGCCACTGGCGGCCGCCGTCAACGCACCCGCTGCGTGGGACATCACCAAGGGCACTGCCGCGGCAGCGATCGCGATCATCGATGGCGGCGTGCGCTTCGATCATCCCGATCTGGCGGGACGCCTCCTGCCCGGCTATGACATGGTCAGCCCGGATTGCACCTCGCCCGGCACGGGAACCTGCACGACCGCGAACCAGTTCACGACCGCCAACGATGGCGACGGCCGCGATGCCGATGCCAGCGACCCGGGCGACTGGGTCACGGCCGCCGAGATCGCGAGCAATCCGTTCCTCTCGGGATGCGACGTCGAGAATTCCACGTGGCATGGCACGCACATCGCCGGCATCGTCGGCGCGGCCGGCACCAACGGCATCGGCATCGCGGGACTCAACTGGAACGCGACGATCGTCCCGGTGCGCGTGTCGGGCAAGTGCGGCGCGTTTCGGTCCGACGTGATCGACGGCATGCGCTGGGCCGCCGGCTTGGCGGTGCCGAACGCGCCTGCCAATCCGCGGCCCGCGAAGATCATCAACATCAGCCTCGGCAGCCCGGGCTCCTGCCAGACCTCGGCCTACAAGCAGGCGGTCGCGGACGTGCTCGCTACCGGCGCGATCGTCGTTGCGGCCGCAGGCAACGAAGACGCGGGCCTGATCCAGCCCGCCAACTGCACCGGCGTGATTTCGGTGGGCGCGGTGCGCGGCGACGGCACGCGCACGGTCTACAGCAACAGCGGCGCCGATCTGACGATCATGGCGCAGGGTGGCGACGTCACGCTGGGCACCAACGATCGCCTGGTCTCGACCAACAACGCGGGTACCACCACGCCGCAGGCGTATTCGTCGAGCGGTTTCTACGCGAGTGGCGCGGGCACCAGTTTCTCGACGCCGGTCGTGACGGGGGTGGTGTCGCTGATGCTTTCGGCCAATCCCAACCTCACGTCGGCGCAGGTGATCGACATCCTGAAGACCACCGCGCGTCCGTTCGTCGCAGTGTCGGGGTTTGCGACCTGCACGCCGGGCGGCAGCGGCAACCTGAACAACACGACCCCCTGCAACTGCACGACCAGTGCGTGCGGCGCGGGCTATGTCGATGCGAACGCGGCAGTCTCGCGTGCCTTCGCGTTGGGTGGCGGTGTGGTCACGCCGCCGCCTGTGGTCACGCCGCCGTCGAGTGGTGGCGGAGGCGGAGGCGGCGGCGGCGGTGCGATCGATCCGACCGCGATCCTCGTCCTTCTTGCGATCGGGCTCGCGACGCGGCGCCTGCGCGCGGCGCCGCGTGCGTCACATCCCGGGTCGCTTTCTGATCCGCATCGTCAACCCGCGCGCAATCGCATACAGCGCCCCACCCGCTGAGCCCCAACGATGCGCGGCCGTCACCACGTCGAAGCTTGCCGCATGCAGCCAGAACGCATCGCCTGCGCTCTCGAGCACGAGCTTGGCGACGAGGCCGACCAGCAGGGCCGCGCCCCAGATGCGACGCATGCGCAGTGTCGCGTCGGGTCGGGCGGCCGTGGGGTGAGGGCCTGTGGGGTGAGGGCCTGTGGGGTGAGGGCCTGCGGGGTGAGAGTCCGCGAGGTGAAAGCCCGATTTTGCGAGCAGCCATCCCGTCGCACCGGCCGCGAACAAGGCGTGCAGCGCTCCCGACAGGCCGACATAGCGCTCGACGTCGGGATGAAAGAACCACAGTCCGACATCGACCGACGCCGCGCCGATCAGCAAGGCCAGCGCCTGTCGCCTGCCATCCAGTTCACGCGCGAAGATCCACGCGACCAGCAACAGCCCCGCCACGTCGAGCACCTCGTGCGCCGCGTTGACATGCATCAGGTGCGCGGTGAACAGGCGCCACCACTGACCGTTCGCAATCGCCATGCGCCGATAGTCGAGCGCGTCGTGCCATCGGACATCGCTCGCCGCGATCCAGTAGAGCGTCGCGCAAGCGACGCCCAGCAATACCGGCAACACCAACCATTCGAACGTCGCGCGGCCGTCGCCTCGCGCTCGCATCGCTTGCAGTGAATCGGGAGCAGTCATGGTGAATATCGTACGCATGTCGTCGATGCGCGCGCACGCGCGTCGAATCTCGGGTGCGGGAAGCCGGGCTTTCGGAATCTCGTCGACGTTCGCCGTCGCTGCGGTCCTCGCATTCGCTCTTGCCGCCTGTGGCGGCGGTGGTGGCGATGGCGGCGGTTCCACCACGCCGCCGCCGACCAGCGGTCCCCCGCCCGACCAGCTCGCGAGCGTCGCCGACGCGACCCGACTGCTCGACCAGGCGTCCTTCGGCCCCACCGATGCGGCCGTCGCCGACGTGCGCAGCAAGAACCTCGCGGGATGGGTCGACGTCCAACTCGCCACGCCTGCCACCGGCTATGCATCGATTGCCTTCATCGATCCGAACAGCAGCGTGGGTTGTCCGACGGGTTCGCCTTCGACCTGCTTTCGCGACAACTACACGCCCTTCCCGTTGCAGCTGCAGTTCTACGTGAACGCGGTCAACGGCGCGGACCAGTTGCGTCAACGCGTGGCTCTCGCGTACTCGCAGATCTTCGTGATCTCCGGCATCGACATCAAGGAAACCTACGGCATGCGCGAGTACCAGCAGCTGCTGCTCGACAACGCGTTCTCGAATTTCCGCGTGCTGCTCGAGCGCGTCACGCTCAGTCCCGCGATGGGCGATTACCTCGACATGGTCAACAACGACAAGAGCAACGCGGCCAAGGGCACGACGCCCAACGAGAACTACGGCCGCGAGATCCTGCAATTGTTTTCGATCGGCCTCGTCAAGCTCAACGCCGACGGCAGCGTCAAGACCGACGCCAGCGGCACGCCGATCGAAAGCTATTCGCAGGACACCGTCGAAGGCTTCTCGTATGCGTTCACCGGATGGACCTACGCGCCGCGTCCGGGCGCGACGTCGAGGTGGGTCAACGCCAAGTACTACCTGGGCGACATGGTGCCTTTCCCCGACCATCACGAGACCGGCACCAAGCTGCTGCTCGACGGCACGACCTTGCCCGCGGGCCAGACGCCGCAGCAGGACCTCGCCGGCGCGCTCGAAAACATCGCCGCCAATCCCAACGTCGGACCGTTCATCGGACGGCGCCTGATCGAGGCGCTGGTCACCAGCAACCCCAGCCCGCAATACATCGCGCGCATCAGCGGGGTATTCGCCAACAACGGCCAGGGCATTCGCGGCGACATGAAGGCGGTGATCCGCGCGATCCTGCTCGACACCGAAGCGCGCGGCGACGCGAAGACCGACACCGTTTATGGCCGCTTGCGCGAACCCGCGCAATTCGTCGCCAGCGTGGGTCGCGCCTTCGGAGTGAAGACCGATGGCGTCTATCTGAACGCGCAGGCCGCCGCGATGGGCCAGAGCGTTTATCAACCGGGATCGGTGTTCAACTTCTATCCACCCGACTTTCCGCTGCCCGGATCGAGCACGCTGGTCGGACCGCAGTTCGGTCTGGCCGATGCGCCCACCACCAACGCGCGCTTCAATTTCCTGAACACGCTGCTCTACAGCGTCAACGGCGTGGCCGCCGACGCGAGCGTTGCGGGCTCGATCGGTACCAAGATCGATCTTACCAACCTGCAGGCCTCGGCCAGCGACGCGAACGCGCTCGTGGGCAAGCTCGATACGGCCCTGGATCACACCACCATGACCGCGACCGAGAAGAGCGCGGTCGCCACCGCGGTCAATGCGGTCGCCGCCACCGACACCCTCAACCGCGCACGCGGTGCGGCCTATCTCGTCACCGCAGCACCGCGCTATCAGATCGCGCGCTAGGAGAAACACATGGACGCCAACGATTTTTCGAAGGACCGCCGTCGTGTGCTGGGCACGCTGGGCGCCCTGGGTTTCGCTTCGCTTGCGCCGCGACTCGCGATCACCGATGCGCTGGCGCAGTCGGCGCCCGGCTATCGCGCGCTGGTGTGCGTGTTCCTCTACGGCGGCAACGACTCGAACAACATGGTCGTGCCGTTGACCACGGCCGAATACAACAACTACGCGACGGTGCGCGGCTCGCAGGCGGCGGGCGGCCTCGCGCTGACGCAAGCGAGCCTGTTGCCGATCACCGAGCGCGACAGCTCGGTGCGCTTCGGCCTGCATCCGCAACTGACCGGCCTGCAGTCGTTGTGGAACGGCGGCAAGGCCGCGCTGTTGTACAACGTCGGCACGCTGATCAAGCCCGCGAACAAGAGCAACTACCTCGCGATCGGCGCCGCGCCCACCAACCTATTTTCGCATCAGGACCAGCAGCGCGAGTTCCAGGGCACGCGCCTCGCCGGACCGCAAACGCCGTCGGGCTGGGGCGGTCGCATGGCCGACAAGCTGGGCGCGGTAGGCGGCTCGGTACCGGTCGCGATCAGCATCGCGGGCAACAACACCTTCGTGACCGGCGACACGACGCGCGCGGTCGCCCTGCCCCCGACCGGTTCGCTGGCGATCAACGGCTTCGACAGTTCGCCGGTGTCGCAGGCGCGGCTCGCGGCCTTGCGTCAGTTGATGACGACCGGCAGCGACGCGGTGATGGTCTCGACGCTCGGCGATCTGCAGGCCAGCACCTACAAGCTGACGCAGACGCTGGCGCCGGTGTTGAACGGAACCAGCGCGATCACAGCGCAGTTCGCGGGCCTGACCTCGAGCCTCGCGAATCAATTGAAGCAGGTCGCGAAGATGATCGAGCACCGCGCCGAACTCGGCAATCCGTCGCGCCAGATCTTCTTCGTCTCGACCGGCGGCTTCGACACGCACAGCAACGAGATCGCGGTGCAGGACAAGCTGCTGGCCGATGTATCCACGTCGATCACCGCGTTCTACAACGCCACGGTGCTGCTCGGCGTCGCGGGCAACGTGACCAGCTTCACGTCATCGGACTTCACGCGGACCTTCAAGCCGGCCACCAGCGGCGGCTCCGACCATGCATGGGGCGGCCACCACTTCATCGTCGGCGGAGCGGTCAACGGTCAGGTCGGCTACGGCACTTTCCCGACGCAGGTTTTGAACGGGCCTGATGACGTAAGCAACGAGGGCCGCTGGTTGCCGACCACATCGGTCGATCAGTTCGGCGCGACGCTCGCGAAATGGATGGGTGTGTCGGGGGCCGACATGAATGCGGTCTTCCCCAACCTCGCGAACTTCACCACCACCGACCTCGGCTTCCTCGCCGCCTGAGCGAGGCACCGATCGTTCGCGGTCCGCACGCACGCGCCGCGACCGGCGCATCCGCACGTTCCGTCGCGCGGTGCCGGCGACCCCTGACTTGACGAAGATCAAACGGACGCGCGAGCAGCGTGTTCGAATGCGCCACGGCGTTCTGTGAGTCGAAGCATCGAGCGCCGAAAGAAGAGACGGCATCGACCTCGTCGGCGCAAGGCAAACGAGGCGATTCGTCCACACCGGGGACGCTCGACATGAATTCAAGATCCGATTGGCGCCTTCGTACCTCAGCTACCACGTCGCATCGGCGTCTGACGCAGACGATGCTGATCTGCCTCGCGGGAGCCGCATCCCTGATCCTCGTGGCGTGCGACAGGGCGAGCGAGAAACCGGTTCCCGACAAGCCCGCGACCGTCGCCGCGGCGGACGCATACGATCCAACCAGGATGGAGATGAAGTCTCCGCCGGCGAGCCTGACGAGCGAGCGCCATCAGGGATCGCTGGCGTCGGGCGATGCCTTGAGCCTCGACGCATCCGTGAAACCGTTGACGGCCGATCCCGTCAAGACGATTCGACTCGACACCAGCCACCGGGTCATCGAACTCGCGCCTGGGATTCATTTCTCCGCATGGACCTTCGGCGGCCAGGTGCCGGGTCCGATCGTCCGGGTCCGGGTCGGCGACAAGGTCAGGTTCTCGATGACCAATCGCAGCGACGAGCCTGCGCCCGGCCTGCAGCTGATGGCAGCGCCGATGATGCATTCGATGGACTTTCATGCGGCGATGGTCTCGCCACAGGACAAGTACCGGTCGATTGCGCCGGGACAGACCATCAATTTCGAATTCACGCCCAACTACCCGGGCGTGTTCATGTACCACTGCGGCACGCCGATGGTGCTCGAGCACATCGCCTCGGGCATGTACGGCATGGTGATCGTCGAGCCCAGGGGCGGCTATCCGACCAAGGTGGACCGCGAGTACGCAGTTGTGCAGAGCGAGTTCTACACCAAGCTCGATCCGGAAAAACGCAAGGTCGATGGGCAGCCGCTCTACGTGCTCGACTCCGAACGCGTGCGCAACAAGCAACCGACCTATACGGTGTTCAACGGCCGCTACAACGGCATGGTCGAGAAGCCCCTGGTGGCCAAGCCTGGCGAGCGGGTACGCCTGTTCGTGATGAACGTCGGCCCGTCGAATACGTCGAGCTTCCACGTCGTCGGTACGATCTTCGATCGCGTGTGGATCGACGGCAATCCGGACAACCAGTTTCGCGGCATGCAGACCGTCTTGCTGGGCTCATCCGGCGGCGCGATCGTGGAATTCATGATTCCCGAGGCGGGCAGCTACGTGATGGTGGACCACCATTTCGCCAACGCGTCGCAAGGGGCGATCGGCCTGATCGCTGCCGGCAATGCGCCGGCCGGCAGCGGTGACATCGAGCACAACAATATCCCCGCGACCGCGACGCCGAGCGATCCTGCGGCGGTCAAAGCCAAGCTCGCATTCGAGAGCAAGTGCTTGGCCTGCCATTCGGTCGGCGGCGGCGACAAGCTGGGGCCGGATCTGCTGGGCGTGACCAAACGCCGCAGCGACGCGTGGCTCACGAAGTGGCTGAAAGCGCCGGACGCGATGCTGCAGTCCGACGCCGACGCCAAGGCGATGCTCGAGAAGTACAAGCTGCCGATGCCGAACCAGAATCTGGGCGAAGGCGAAATCGGCGAGTACCTTCAGTATTTCCACTGGGCCGATGAGAACGTGCAGGCGCAGCGACCCGCGCCAGCGGTCGCCCAGGAGGTGCGCAAGTGAAGGCGTTCGGACCCGTCGGCGCCGCATGCTTCGAGGACCACGCACTCGACCGCATGCGTCTGCGCGACGTGCTGGCCATCCCGACAAGCCGCCAGTCGCGGCGTCAAGGAGACATCATGCAACACCGACGTAGATCGTTCCTGATCGGCGCCGCCTGCACCGCGTCCGCGCTCGCAGCCTCGAAATTGAGTTTCGCCCAAGCTGCCACGCCCCTGTCGGAGAGCGACCCGCAGGCCCAGACCCTGGGATACAAGGCAGACGCCGCGCAAGCAGGCAAGACGAAATTTCCGAAGTACGCCGCCGGCCAGATGTGCGCCAACTGTCAGCTCTATCAGGGCAAGGCCGCCGACGCCACGGGTCCGTGCCCGATCTTTCCCAACAAGCTCGTTGCATCCAAGGGATGGTGTAGCGCGTGGGTCAAGAAGGCCTGAAGCGCGAACCCGTCGGCATGAGCCTGCGCGCCACGCTCGTCTTGCTCGCGTCGCTGTCGACGCCGGTCGTTGCGCTCGCCTGCGGCGCCTGTGTCGAAGACCGCGTCGCGGCGACATACGATCACGCCGTCATGACCCGGGCGCTCGCCCGACATCATGTCGTCGTGTTCGTCGCCGTCGATATCGGGACGAGCGGCAGACCCGTCACCGACGCCGTCCGTCGCAGCGCGAAACGCGGTCAAGGGATCGACGCGGGCAGCGTACGGGTGTCGCGCGAACCTTCGGCGCTGTCCTTTGCGCTGGACCCGACCGCAAGAAGCCCCGAGGAGGCAGTGGCCGAACTCCGGACGCGACTGCGGGCGACGGGTGTTCAACTGACACTGGTGCGCGTCGCGAGTTGACGTGCCCTGCCCGGTGAGGGCGAGGGCATCGCTCGACCACCGGTCTCGACGCTGCGCGATGCGCCAGCCTCTCGACCCCGCCCACCGGGCGAGACTCGACCGTCAACGCCGCAGCCGCGGCACCGCAGCCAGCAGGGTCTTTGTGTACTCGTGCGCCGGATGTTCGAGCACCTGCTCGACGGGCCCCTGCTCGACGACCTTGCCCCTAACCATCACGGCCACGTCGTCGGCCAGATATTCGACGACGCCGATGTTGTGGGTGATGAACAGATAGGCGATGCCGAGGTCGCGCTGCAGTTCCTTCAACAGATTGAGGATCTGCGCCTGCACCGACACATCGAGCGCCGACGTGGGTTCGTCGCACACCACCAGTTCGGGCTCGACCGCGAGCGCGCGTGCGATTGCCAGGCGCTGACGCTGGCCTCCAGAGAACTCGTGCGGATAGCGATACATCGCTTCGGCACGAATGCCGACCTGATCGAGCAGCGTCGCGAGGCGCGCGCGGCGCTGCTGCGCATCCATCTCGGGCCGCAGGGTGATCATGCCTTCCTCGAGGATGTCGGCCACGCGCATGCGCGGATCGAGCGACGCGAAGGGATCCTGAAAGATGATCTGGATGCCGCGCCGCGCACGTTGCAGATCGCGGCCAGTGAGCAGGTCGAGGCGCTCGCCGTTGAAGAGCGTCTCGCCGCCGATCTCCGCCTGATCGCGCAGCAACTGCAAGAGCGCCTTGCCGCTGGTGGTCTTGCCGCAGCCCGACTCGCCGACCAGCGCGAGCGTGCGACCCGGCGCGATCGAGAACGAGATGCCGTCGACCGCTTTCACATAGCCGACGATCCGTCGCAGCACGCCCTTGCGGATCGGGAAGTGCACGGTGAGGTCGCGCACTTCGAGCAACTTCTCGGTCGAAGCCGCGACCCTGGTTTCCGACAGCGCCTCGCTGCGCTCGGGCGGCAGGTGCGGACGCTCGGCGAGCGGCAACGACAGGTCGTAGATGAAGCAGCGCACCGGATGCGTTGCAATCGGACCATCCGCAGCGATTTTTCGCGGGACCACAGCGCGGACTTCACCGAACAATTCCGGCACATGCGTATGGCAATGCGGTACGGCCGCGTTGCAACGATCGGCGAAGCGGCAGCCCGTGAATTGAATCGTCAGCGGCGGTACCGTGCCGGGGATCGCGGCGAGCGGCACGTTGCGCTTGCCCGATTCGGGTAACGCATCGAAGAGCTTGATCGCATAGGGATGCAACGGCCGCGCGAAGAACTCCTTCGCCTCGGCCACTTCGACGATCTGGCCCGCGTACATCAACGCCACGCGATGGGCCATCTGCGACACCACCGCGAGGTCGTGCGTGATCAACAGCATCGCCATGCCGAGACGCTGCTGCAGGTCCTTCAGCAGGTCGAGGATCTGCGCCTGGATGGTCACGTCGAGCGCGGTGGTGGGCTCGTCGGCGATCAGCATCTCGGGCTCGGCCGCGAGCGCGATCGCGATCATCACGCGCTGCTTCTGGCCGCCCGACATCTGGAACGGATAGTTGTCGATGCGACGCTCGGGCTCGGGAATTCCGACCAGGTTCAACCAGTCGATCGCCTTGGCGCGCGCCGCCGCGCCGCGCAGCGGCGTGTGCGTGACGATGGTCTCGACGATCTGGTCGCCAACCTTCAGCACCGGGTTGAGACTCGTGGACGGGTCCTGGAAGATGATGCCGATCTTGCCGCCGCGTCGCTCGCGCATGCGCGACTCGGGCAGGATCAGCAACTCTTCTTCGTTCAGGCGCACCGAGCCTTCGTCGATGCGACCGTTGTCGGGCAACAGGCGCATCAGCGCCATCGCGGTCATCGACTTGCCGCAGCCCGACTCGCCGACCAGCGCGAAGGTCTCGCCGCGCGCCACCGACAGGCGCACGCCGTCGAGCGCCTTCACCAATCCCGCATCGGACTCCAGTGCGACGTGCAGACCCTCGGCGACGAGGATGTCTTCGCGACCAGCCGAAGCGGGCTGCGTGTCCGGGCCTGTCCCGGTTACCTGCGATTCACGCACGGCGCTCATGTCACCACTCCCGGCCGACCGCGCAACGGCAGCGGCGCGAGGATCTTGCGACGGATCTCGTTGGCGATGCGCCGCCGCGGCTTGTAGGTGCGCGCGCGCGGATCGAAGGCATCGCGCACGCCATCGGCGAACAGGTTGATAGCCAGCACCAGCGCGAGCATGAAGACGAATGCGGTCGCGAGGTTCCACCACACGATCGGGTCGCGCGCCATCTCGGAACGCGCCAGGTTGAGCATCGTGCCGAAGCTGCTCATCGACGGATCGACGCCCACCCCCACGTACGACAGCACCGCCTCGTAGAGCACGATCTGCGAGAACTCCAGCACCAGCGTGATGATCACGATGTGCATCACGTTGGGCACGATGTGTTTGGCCATGATCTTGCGCGAGCCGGCGCCGAAGGCCTGCGCGGCCTGCACGTAGTCGAGCTCGCGCAGCTTGAGCGTTTCGCCGCGCACCAGGCGGCACATGGTGGCGAATTCGGTGATGCCGATGATCAGGCACAGGAACAGCAGCTTCAGATCCGAGCGTTCGATGCCGGTCTCGAAAAGCTGCGGGTTCTTGTCGATGAAGACCTGGATCATCAGCACGCAGGCGGCGATCAACAGCACCGCCGGGATCGATGACAACACCGTGTAGATGTACTGGATCGCGTCGTCGGCCCAACCGCGCATGTAGCCTGCGACCACGCCGAGGATCAGTGCGAACGGCAGCGTCGCAGCCGTTGTGAGCGAGCCCATCACGATCGCCGTGCGGATGCTCTTGATGACGCGATAGAACACATCGTTGCCGGTCAGGTCGGTGCCGAACACGTGATAAGCCGACGCCAGCGAAACCAGCACGCCGATCACGCCGCCCAGGATCAACACAGTCCGCGACACCGTGCGCCACGGCAGGTCGGCCGCGGGCGAGAGCATGTACATCCACGCGTCGACGATGCGTTCGTTGCGACGACTCGCCAGCGCGCCAGCGACCATCAACATCACCAGCATTCCGACGATCAGGCCGAGCACCACGCCGGTCACGATGCGCGTCGCGATATCGCCCGCCCAGTCGCGCTCGGGATTGGCGAGCTGCCTGCCGCCGTACCGCAGGCGCGGAAATTCGCGCACCACGCTTCCGCCTTCATCGACCGTTTCCTTGGAGAAGGCGCGATACGCGAGCGGCATCGAATAGGTCTTCTCGCGCGCCTCGCGCAGCGACGTGAAGGCAAGGTCGAGCAGCGACAGCGTCTCGCCGGAATAGACGGCGGCCACGCGCGCCTGGGCGTTGCTCCCCGCCGCCGCGTCGGTGGCCGGCACGGTCACGATGCGCGGACGAAAGTGGACCGAGTCGAACATGCCAATCACGACGAACACCATCAGCACGATCACCGCCGCCATCGGCGTGGGCGCGACGAACACGCGGCGCCAGGTGCGACGCGCGTTGGCGTTGCGCGCCACGCGCGAGATGTAGAAGACCGTCATCGCGAACACCAGCCACACGAAGATGTCGGTCCAGAGGAATACGAATTTAGGCATGTCGAGGATGGTTCAGATCGCGAGAGGGCCGATACCGGATGGATCGATGAGGCGCAAACGCATGCGTCACGCCAGCCGCACGCGCGGGTCGGCAACCGTGTACGCGACGTCCGCGAGCACGTAACCGACGACGTAGAGGATGGCGCCGAGAAAGACCATCGCGCGCACCACCGCGAAGTCCTGCTGCCCGATCGCCTCGATGGTGTAGCTGCCCAGGCCCGGAATGCCGAAGAAGGACTCGAACACCACACTGCCCAGGAACAACACCGGAAAAATCGTGAAGACGTTGGTGATGACCGGGATCAGCGCGTTGCGCAGCACGTGCTTGAACAACACCACCTGCTCGGTCAGGCCCTTGGCGCGCGCGGTGCGGACATAGTCGCGCGACAGCTCCTCGAGGAACATCGCGCGATACAGGCGCGCGTCGTAGCCCAGGCGCGCGATCAGCGAGATCGCGATCGGCAGCGCGAGAAACTTGACGAGGCCCCAACCGTCGGCGAAGCCCGAGATCGGCACCACCCGCATCAGCTTGGAGAACGCGAACTGCCCCGCGATGATGTAGAACAGGCTCGAGATCGACAGCAGCACGACCGTCAGCACCACGCCCCAGAAGTCGAGCGGACTGCCGCGAAAGAACACCATCGCGAGCGAGAACACCACCGAGATGAAGATGGTCAGCGCGAA